>DASYKU010000084.1 GCA_035995165.1 Mycobacteriales bacterium | reverse complement strand
TGTCCGCGGCCGTCACCGCGGGGACCGGCGCCACCCTCGACGAGGTCGTCGCCGCCGCCCACGAGGCGCGCGAGATCCCCAAGTTCTGACCCCGCCGGACTCCGCGGCGGGATGGTGTCCGGTCGGAGTCGTACCACTGGCCGTGGTAACTACCACTGCCAGTGGTAGTGCCCCGGGCGGACACGGTCCGCCGGGTGTGGGACCGCCGTTCACGGTGTTGCTCCAGTGCCCGCACTGTCCGCGGGTCCGCCGCCTGCCGGCGGGGCTGTCCGTCCGGGCGTGGGACCGCCGTTCACGGTGTTGCTCCAACGCCCGGACTGTCCGCGGGGTCCGCCGCCTGCCGGCGGTGCTGTCCGTCTGGTCGCGGGCGGCGCCGGGGAGGGGTCGGCCCGGCGCCCGTGTTGTCCGGGGTCCGTCGCTTGCCCGGCGGGGCCTGTCCGCCCGGCGCGGGATGGGTGTCCGGTCGGAGCCGTACCACTGGGAGTGGCAACTACCACTCCCAGTGGTAGCGCTCAGGACGGATACCGCCCGCGTGGTCGGCGCCGTTCCCGGCTCGGCTCGGCGCTCGCGATGCCCGGGGTCCCTGCACCAGGCGGGCCGTCCGGCCGTGGGCGGCGCCGTTTCCCGGCTCGGCTCGGCGCTCGCGATGCCCTGGCCCGGCGGGCCGTCCGGCCGTGGGCGGCGCCGTTCACGCGGCGAGTGGGTGGACGGACGCGAGAATCCCGAGGAGCGAACGGAGCCCCCGGCGGCCGATGATGGCCGCCGGAGACTAGCCGGCGGCTTTGGCCAGGGTGGCGAAGAGCATCGTCGTCGAGGTGGCGCCGGGGTCCTGGTGGCCGACCGAGCGCGGCCCGAGGTAGGACGCCCGGCCCTTGCGGGCCTGCAGTGGGATCGTCGCCTCGGCGCCGTCGGCCGCCGCCGCCGCCGCCGCGGCCGTCGCGTCGGCGAGCGAGGAGCCGCCGGCCAGCGCCGCGTCCAGCGCCGCCAGCGCCGGCGTCCAGGCGTCGATCATGGTCTTGTCGCCGGTCTCGGCCTTGCCGAGCCGGATGATCCCGTCCATTCCCGCCCGCAGCGCCGCCGCGAACGCCGTGTCGTCCGCGCTCGCCGCGTCCCCGAGCGCCTTGCCCGCCTCCCGGAACGCCGTCCCGTACAGCGGGCCCGACGCGCCGCCGACGGTCGAGATCAGCGTCCGGCCGACGCCCTTGAGCACGTCGCCGGGGGTGTCCCCGGCCAGCTTGGCGACGGCCTGGGTGAGACCACGGCTCATGTTCGAGCCGTGGTCACCGTCCCCGATCGCCTGGTCGAGCTTGGTCAGCTCGTCCTTCGCGGCGGTGACCGAGTCCGCGAACCCGGTCACCCACGATCGTGCGAGCTCGGCGTCGACCGGCAACTCAGACTCCCCAGCGCAGGCCCGGTGTGCTGACCGGAGCGTCCCACAGCCGGGTGAGCTCCTCGTCGAGCTTGGTGAGCGTGAGCATGCAGCCGGCCATGTCCAGGCTGGTCACGTAGTTGCCGACCAGCGACCGGGCGATCGTGATGCCTTGGCCGTCGAGGATCTTGGCCACCTCGGCCAGCATGATGTAGAGCTCGATCTGCGGGGTGGCGCCCATCCCGTTCATGATCACCAGCGCGTTGTCGCCGCGGCTGAGCGTGCCGTCGTCGAGGATCGCCTGGGTCGCGATCGCGGCCAGCTCGGAGGCCGGCCCGATCGGCCGCCGCTCCCGGCCCGGCTCGCCGTGGATGCCGATGCCGATCTCGATCTCGTTCTCGGTGAGCTCGAAGCTCGGCGTCCCGGCCGCGGGCACCGTGCACGCGCTCAGCGCGATGCCGAAGCTGCGGCTGGCCTCGTTGGCCTTGCGGGCGATGCCGGCGACCTGCTCCAGGTCGGCGCCGGTCGCGGCCAGCGCGCCGGCGGCCTTCTCGACCACGACGGTGCCGCCGGTGCCCCGTCGGCCGGCCGTGTACGTGCTGTCCTGGACGGCGACGTCGTCGTCCACCACGACGGCCTCGACCTTGATCCCGTCGTCGTCGGCGAGCTCGGCCGCGAGCTGGAAGTTCAGCACGTCGCCGGTGTAGTTCTTCACGATGTGCAGGACCCCGGCGCCGCCGGAGACGGCGGTGGTCGCGGCCCCGATCTGGTCCGGTGTCGGCGAGGTGAACACCTCGCCCGCGACGGCGGCGGTGAGCATGCCGGGACCGACGAACCCGCCGTGCAGCGGTTCGTGCCCGGACCCGCCGCCGGAGATCACGCCGACGGTGTTCTGCAGCGGGGCGTCGCCCCGCACGACGATGCGGTTCTCGAGGTCCACCCGCAGCTCGGGATGGGCGACGGCCATCCCCCGCAGGGCGTCGAGGACGACGTCGGCGGGGTCGTTGATGAGCTTCTTCACCCGGGTGATCCCCCTGTGATCGGCGATGTTTCCGCACCATGTCAGCGTGGCGTCCGCTCGGTCAAGGTCAACAGTCGGACGTACGTCACGTCGGCGATTCCCTGGAACTCGAACCCGTCGCGCCGTACCGTTCCAGGTGGTGGCGCTCCGTGCCGGAACGCTCCCCGGGAGGCCCTGACGTGTCGAGCAGTCGACGGCGAGGGGGCCGGCACCAGCCCCCGCGTGGGCGTGCCGGACCTTCGAGATCGGGCGTTGGTGCGCGTCCCACAGGGAGGGCCTGTGGCCGACCGCCGCACGACCGAATCCCGCAAGACCTACGTCCTCGACACCAGCGTGTTGCTCTCCGATCCGGGAGCCTGGGCACGTTTCGGTGAGCACGAGGTCGTTCTGCCCCTCGTCGTGATCAGCGAGTTGGAAGGGAAGCGGCACCACCCCGAGCTCGGCTGGTTCGCCCGCCAGGCCCTGCGCATGCTGGACGATCTGCGCGTGGCCCACGGCCGGCTGGACGCCCCGGTCCCCGTCGGAGACGGCGGCGGCACCCTGCACGTCGAGCTGAACCACAGCGACCTGTCCGTCCTGCCGGCCGGCTTCCGCCGGTCCTCCGAGGAGGGCGCCGACAACGACTCCCGGATCCTCGCGGTCGCCCGCAACCTCGCCGCCGACGGGCGCGCCGTCGTGCTCGTCTCCAAGGACATGCCGATGCGGGTCAAGGCGTCCGCGGTGGGCGTGCCGGCGGACGAGTACCGGGCGCAGCTCGCCGTCGACTCCGGCTGGACCGGCATGGTCGAGCTGGAGGTGGGCGAGGACGAGATCGGCGCGCTCTACTCCGACGAGCGCATCGACCTGCCCGCGGCCGCCGCGTTGCCCTGCCACACCGGGCTCCGGCTGCTGTCGGCCCGCGGCTCGGCGCTGGCCCGGGTCACCGCGGACAAGCAGGTCAAGCTGGTCCGCGGCGACCGGGAGGCGTTCGGCCTGCACGGGCGCTCGGCCGAGCAACGGGTCGCGCTCGACCTGCTGCTCGACCCCGAGGTCGGGATCGTCTCGCTCGGCGGCCGGGCCGGCACCGGCAAGTCGGCGCTGGCGCTGTGCGCCGGGCTGGAGAACGTGCTGGAGCGGCGGGCGTTCAAGAAGGTCGTCGTCTTCCGCCCGCTGTACGCGGTGGGCGGCCAGGACCTCGGCTACCTGCCCGGCTCCGAGGGCGAGAAGATGGCGCCCTGGGCCCAGGCGGTCTTCGACACACTCGGCGCGCTGGTCAGCAAGGAGGTCCTGGACCACGTGCTGGACAGCGGCATGATCGAGGTGCTGCCGCTGACGCACATCCGCGGCCGGTCGCTGCACGACTCGTTCGTCATCGTCGACGAGGCGCAGTCGCTGGAGCGCGGGGTGCTGCTGACCGTGCTGTCCCGGCTGGGGGCCGGCTCCCGCGTCGTACTGACTCACGACGTGGCGCAGCGAGACAACCTGCGGGTCGGCCGGCATGACGGCGTCGCGGCGGTCATCGAGGCGTTGAAGGGGCATCCGCTGTTCGCGCACGTGACGCTGACCCGCTCCGAGCGGTCGCCGATCGCGGCCCTCGTCACCGAGATGCTGGAAGACCTCCCGCTGTAGCCGCTCGTGCCGCCCGCCCCCGGACCCCGGTCCGGGGGCGGGCTACGTTCGGTCCCGTGCACGCGTTCGACGTGTTGGGGGATCCGGTACGGCGCCGGATCCTGGAACTGCTGGCCGGCGGCGAGCGCTCCGCCGGTGCGCTCGGCGCGGTCGTCCGGCCCGAGTTCGGCATCTCCCAGCCCGCGGTCTCCCAGCACCTGCGCGCCCTGCGGGAGGCCGGCTTCGTCCGGGTCCGCCCGGACGGCACGACCCGCTTCTACGCCGCCGACCCGGCCCGGCTGCGCGAGGCCGACGACTGGCTGCGCCCGTTCCGCTAGGGAGCGCCTTACGCATCCGGGCCCGGGTCAGCTCCTGGTCCCGATCCGTACGGCCTCCACCTCGGCCCGGACGCAGCCCTGCCGTTCGAACACCGGGACCGGCGTCGGCGACGACCGCGGGACGGACCATCGGCAAGGGGCATGGCTCAGGCGTCCGGCATCGGGACCTGGACCGGCAGGTACGTCCCGCGCAGGACGAGCAGCCCGCGCCCCTTCGGCATCGGGCCGACCGCGCTGCGCGGCGGCTTGATCCCGAGCAGCTCGCCCTCCATCGGGTGCTCGGGGTTGAGCAGCACGCCGGACTTGGTCTTGCGGGTCTCGACGATGTAGCCGCGGTAACCGTTGACCATCTCGCCGGTGGTCCCGGCGACGACCAGCGCCCGCTGCCCGTCCCGGCCCTCCCGCAGCACCGCCTCGAACGCCGGCGCGCAAGGCGCGTCGACCAGCAGCTCGCCGTCGTCGACGAGCACCGCGACCGGGCCCAGGGCCAGGTCCAGCGCGCCGTACAGGTCCTGCTCGGTGGGGGTGCCGGTGAGCACGCCGAGCACGCCGGGCGTCCCGGCCAGGTGCCGCAGCGGCGACGGCCGGGGCGTCACGATGACCAGCTCGCTGCCGCCCTCCAGCAACGACCCGGCCACGGTGAGCAGCGCGGTCGACCGGCCGGAGCGGGCCGGCCCGCCGATGACGAACCCGGGCCCGTCGTCGTCGAGGTCGACCCCCATCGGGGCCAGCTCGTCGCCGCCGACGCCGACGAGCGCCCACATCGGGGTGGCCGGCCGCGGCGGCGCCTCCAGCGCCAGTACCTCGCGCAGCGAGATCCGGGCCGGCAGCACGTCCACCCGGGCTGGTCGCTGGGCCCGGGGCACGTACGCGTCCCGCTCCTTGGCCGCGGCCGCGATCCGGTTCAGCGCCCGGACCTGGGCCGGCCCGGACGGGTCCGGGTCGAGCAGCGCCAGCTGGGTCTCCAGCATCGAGTCGTTGCGGAACGCCCGCCCCGGCGGCATCGAGTCGGGCATCTTCTTGGTCAGCAGCCCGGCCAGCCCGTAGTCGTTGCGGTCGCCCATCCGCATGACGAGCTTGTCCTCGATCGTGGTGGGCAGCCGGCCCAGCAGCGCCGAGCGGTCGCCGGCCACGATCGCGCGCAGCCCGACGCTCGGGCCCTCGCGCAGGATCCGCAGCACGTTCTGGGTCAGCCGGCCGCCGTCGAGCTCGTCGAAGGAGGCCATGAAGCCCTCCCACCGGTCGAGCAGGAACACCAGGTACGGCAGGCGCTCCTCGGGCGGGGCGGCGGCGCGCTGCTCGGCCAGCGAGCCGTACCCGTGCTGGGCGAGCAGGACCTGCCGCCGGGCGATCTCGGCCAGCAGCACGGTGAGCAGCCGGTCGGTCCGGTCGACCTGGTCGCGGGAGACGACCGCGCCGCAGTGCGGCAGCTCGACCAGCGGCATCATCGCGGCGTTGCCGCAGTCCAACGCGTACAGATGGACGTCGCGGCAGCTGGTGAGCTTGGCGATGCTGCCGGCGATCGTGCGCAGAGCCGTGGACCGGCCCGACCGCGGCGCGCCGGCCAGGATCAGGTGACTGCCGTGCTCGATGTCCAGCAGCAGCGGCGACTGGGCCTGGTCGGCCGGCCGGTCCTCCATCCCGAACGGCACCGCCGGCACCCGCCCGGACGGGTCGGCCGGCGCCGGCCGCCCGTCGGCGCTCAGCAGGTCCTCGAGCGAGAGCTCCTCGCTCAGCGCCGGCAGCCAGGGGCTGCGGTAGCGCGGCACCCCGGACCGGACCGTCGCGTCCTTGATCGCCTCGACCAGCACCTGCAGGTCGGTCTCCATGTTCGAGTCGTCCTCGGAGACCTGCGGCCGCTCGATCGGCGCGTCCAGCCGGTCCCAGCCGACCACGCCGGCGAACGCGGGCGGCGGACCGGCCACCGCACCGGGCCGGCGACCGCCGACCCGGCCGGCCTGGAAGGCGGTCAGCGCCGAGAAGCCGGTCCGCGCGTACGCCCGGCCGGGGGTGCTCTTGGAGATGCGGGCCGACTCGCGGCTGTCGATGACGTCGGTGGACTCGGCATCGTCGGTGACCCGCAGCGCGATCCGCAGGTTGGTGTTGGCCCGGATCACCGGCGACACCACGCCGGAGGGTCGCTGGGTCGCGAGGATCAGGTGCACCCCGAGCGACCGGCCCCGCATCGCGATCCCGACCAGGCCGGTGACGAACTCCGGCAGCTCCTCCACCAGCGAGGCGAACTCGTCGATGATCAGGATCGTGCGCGGCATCGGGTCCGTCTCGAAGCCCGGCGGCGGGACGAAGTCGGGGCGGTCGATGGTGTCCCAGTAGTCCTCGACGTCCTTGGCCCCGACCACGCCGAGGACGTGCTCGCGCCGCTTGAGCTCGGCGTTGAGCGACTGCAGGGCGCGCTCGGTGAGGTGGCCGTCGAGGTCGGTGACCATGCCGACGGTGTGCGGCAGGTCCACGCAGTCCTTGAACGCCGCGCCGCCCTTGTAGTCGATGAGCACGAACGTCATCGCGTCCGGCGGGTTGCCCACCGCCAGCGAGGCGATGATCGACTGCAGCAGCTCGGACTTGCCGGAACCGGTGGTGCCGGCGACGAGCGCGTGCGGCCCGTCCTTCTTCATGTCGACGGTGAACGGGCCCGTCGCGGACTCGCCGATCGGCGCCGCGGTGGTCCGGCCGTTGGCCCGCCAGAGCTGGCTGATCCGGTCCGCGGCCGGCGGCTCCAGGTCGAGCACGTCCAGCAGCCGCAGCGACGTCGGCAGCGCGCTGTCGTCCTCCTCCCGGCTGACGTCGCGGACCGCGGTCATCGCCCGGGCGACCCGCTCGCACCAGGCCACGCTGACCTGATCGGCGAGCACCCCGGTGACCCGGTCGCCGAACGCGCGCCGCACGGTCATCCCGACCGGCTCGCCGGGCTGGTAGCTGGCGACCACCCGGCACTCCTCGGGCAGCAGCCGCTCCTCCGCGTCCAGGCAGATCGCGAAGACGCCGACCGCGGGCCCGTCCTGCAGCACCACCGGCATCCCGGGCAGCGAGCGCAGCTGCCGGGCCCCGTCGAGCACGACCAGCACGACCGGCACCCGGGCCACGTCGAACCCGCGCTGGGCGGCGTCGATCGCGGCCTGGCGCTGCTGCACCATGCCGGCCAGCTCGCTGATCCGGCGGGCGGTGGTCCCGGCCGAGCTGCCGGTCAGCGACACGGCCTCCCGGTTGTCCGGGCGGGTGTGCGGCAGCCAGCGGGTCCACTCCCAGTCGGCGCGGCCGTCGGCGTCGGTGAGCACGATGATCGACAGGTCGCGAGGGCTGTGCAGCACGGCGGCCTGGGCGACCAGCCAGCGCGCGGTCGCGTGCACCTCGCGGGCCGGCCCGGCGACGCCGAGCACGCCGCCCGCGTCCATCAGCGGCACGGTGACCGGGACGTCCTCGAGCATCGGCTGCTCGGGCCGGTCCTTGGCCGACCCGCCGGTCAGCTCGATCGCGGAGCGCAGCTTGGCGCTGCCGACCCGCAGCAGCAGCCGGTCGGAGTCCCAGCGCCGCCGTTCCCACAGCCGCCGTCGTGGGCCGAGCGCGGTCACCAGCACGGCGGCGGGGTCGGGTGCGTCGTACCGGCGCATCCGGCGCTCCCACCGGGCCGCGTCGGTGACCTTCTTGCGGGCCTCGGCCAGGTCGCGCTTGTAGTCGGCCAGCTGCTGCCGGTAGGACCGCTTGCCCTGCTTGCGCTCGGTCAGCCAGCTGCTCAGCAGCAGCACCGGACTCAGCAGCGTGAACAGCAGGAACATCGGCGACTTGGTGATCAGGAACATCGCCACGCCCAGCACCACCGGGGCGAGCGAGGCCAGCAGCGGGATCGGCCGCTTCTGCCCGTCGGTCGGCTCGGCCGGCATCTCCACCGTCACGCTGGAGGGCGCCGGAGGCAGCCGGGGCGGCCGGTTGTACGCCAGCCCGCCGTCCTCGCTCGGCACCAGCGCGGCGTCCGGCGCCTCGGCCGGGACCACGGTCAGCCGCGTCGTGCCGACCGCGACGACCTGGCCCGGCTGCAGCGAGCGCGGCTCGGTCAGCGGCCGGCCCTCGATCGTGACCGGTCCGGCCCCGTCGTACGGCGTCCAGCGCACCTCCTGCGGGGTGACCAGCAGCCGGGCCTGGCGCGGCGCGACGGTGGGATCGGCCACGTACGCCTCGGCGTCGTGGGCGCTGCCGAACACGAACTCGCCCAGCGGCAGCCGGTGCACCCGGCCGGAGTCGGGGCCGCCGACGATCCGGACCTCGGCCACGCCGCCGACGTCGGGGTCGTGCACGCCGAGGCCCACCGGACCGCCGAGGCCGACCACCGCGCCCTCGCGCAGCGGGCTGACGGTCATGGGGAGGGAGGGGTCGACCGGGCGGCCGGCGATCCAGACGTCGGCACCGGCGGGACCGGTCGGGCCGTAGCCCTCGACGAAGGCCGGCAGCCCGAGGGCGTCGCGCAGCGCGCGGGCCGCGTCGGCGACGGTGCTGTCCTTCTCCACGATCAGGACCACGTCCGCGGACCGGCCGCTGCGGGCGTCCACGGCGGTCAGCTGTACGTCCACCCCGCTCACCTCCGGCGGAGCAGCTTAGGCCACTCCGTCCATTTAGTGAGTTTCGTTGTCCACAAGCGGACGGGTTGCCCACAGGCGGTGACTAGGGCGCTGGAATGCTCTCGAAAGGTGCTTAGACTGCCTCCCGACCCCGCCGGCCCCCCGACCGGAGCGACGATTCATGAGCACCCAAACCACGAACGGTGAGCTGCCCACCCGTGCCGCCAGACGCGCGGCCGGCGGTGCCCCGACGCTGCACGGCGACCGGCTTCCGGTCTCCTCCCGGCAGCGCCGGCCCATGCTGGCGCTGCTCGCGCTCGTGCTCATCCTCGGCGGCGCGGCGCTGGCCGCGACACTCGTTCTGAGCAGCGGGAAGAAGCAGGAATACCTGCTGGTCAGCCACGACGTCGCGCTGGGTCAGACGCTCACCGCGAGTGACTTCAAGCAGCAGGCGCTGGCGTCGACCAACTCCTCGGTGTTCGCCCCGGTGCCGGTCGCCGACTTCTACAGCCGGGTCGACGGCAAGAAGGCGCTGGTCGCGCTGACCAAGGGCTCGTTGCTGACCCAGGGCACGTTCGGCCCGGAGGTCACCCCGGCGGTCGGGCTCGGCCAGCTGTCGCTCACCGTCCCCGAGGGCCGCTACCCCGCCGGCATCGCCGCCGGCGACGTGGTCAAGGTGCTCTACACGCCGAGCAACGCGAACACGAACAACAACTCCAACCTGGCGCCCGGCGAGAAGCCGATGCCGCGCGGCAGCACGCTCGTCGCGGCGGCGTTCGTGACGAGCGTCGGCACCAGCTCGTCCGGGCAGAACGGTGTGATCGTCGGCATCGACATAAAGAACGTCGAGCGGGCCGACTCACCCAACGCCGGCCTGCCCGCGGTCGCCGCCGCCAACGCGGCCAACGCGATCACCGTGGTCCGGCTCGACCCCGGCCACGATTACGACAAGGGGGCCGGTTAGTGCCCCTGATCGTCGTGGCCTCGGACAAGGGATCGCCCGGGGTCACCACCACCGCGGTCACGCTGGCCGCGGTCTGGCCCCGGCGGGCGCTGCTCGCCGAGCTCGACCCGTCCGGCGGCGACGTCGCGCTGCGCCTGCGGGGCCCGCGCGGAGCCCCGCTCTCGCCGGAGACCGGGCTGATCAGCCTGGCCGTCGGCGTCCGCCGCGGGACCCGGCCGGAGCAGGTCTTCGAGCACGTGCAGCGACTCGACGGCGGGCTCGAGGTGATCGTCGGGCTGTCGGCGGGCGAGCAGGGCAGCGGCCTGACCGGGCTCTGGGGTCCGGTCGGCGAGCTGCTGGACCGGGCTCCGGGGGTGGACGTGATCGCCGACTGCGGCCGGCTCTACGCGGGCTCGCCGGCCGCGGACGTGCTGACCTCGGCGGCCGCGGTCGTGCTGGTGACCCGGCCGACCATCGACGCGGTCGCGCACCTGCGGGCCCGGGCCGGGGCCGTGCTGCGCGACCTGGAGCGGCGCCCCGGCCGGCCGCCGCTGGTCTTCGCCGTGGTCGTCACCAGCCCGCGCGACGACACCTCGCCCAAGCAGATCGACACCGTGCTGCGCCAGGCCGGGCTGCCGATCCCGGTGCTCGGCCGGGTCGCGCTCGACCCGAAGGGCGCCGGGCTGCTGTCCGGGGAGTGGGTCGGCCGGCTGGACAAGTCGTTGCTGGTCCGCTCCACCCGGGAGATCGCCGGCCAGCTGGCCGGCCGCCTGGCCGCGCCGGTCGGGCGGTGACGGCGTGATGGATCACGCGCTGGTGCGCCGGATGCGTACCGAGGTGGCCGAGCAGATCGCCGGGCAGCGTCGCGACGACGCGGTGCTCGGCCTGGCGATGAGCGCCGAGGACGAGCGGCAGTACGCGCGGTCGCTCATCGCCCGCGCCCTGGCCTCGCACGCGCGGGTCGAGCTGGAGTCCGGGCGGATCCCGCCCAGCGCCGAGGAGGAGGAAGACCTCGCCGCCGCGGTGCACGCCGCGCTCTACGGGGTCGGCCGGCTGCAGCCGCTGCTGGACGACCCGATGGTGGAGAACGTCGACATCAACGGCTGCGACCGCGTCTTCGTCGGATACGCGGACGGCCGCGAGCTCATGCTCGACCCGGTCGCGGAGACCGACGAGGAGCTGGTCGAGCTGGTCCAGACGCTCGCGGCGTACTCGGGACTGTCCAGCCGGCCGTTCGACACCGCCAACCCCCAGCTGGACCTGCGGCTGCCGGACGGATCCCGGCTCTCGGCCGTCATGGAGGTCACCAGGCGCCCGGCGGTCTCGATCCGGCGGGCCCGGCTGCCCAAGGTGTTCCTGTCCGACCTGGTCGGCAACGGGACCATCGACGAGGGGCTGGCCGCGTTCATGCAGGCCGCGGTGCAGGCCCGCAAGAACATCATGATCGCCGGGTCCACCAACGCCGGGAAGACGACGCTGCTGCGGGCGCTGGCCAATGAGATCCCGCCGCACGAGCGGCTGATCACGGTGGAGCGGGCGCTGGAGCTCGGCATGGACGAGTTCCAGGACCTGCACCCCAACGTGGTCGCGTTCGAGGAGCGGCTGGCCAACTCCGAGGGCCAGGGCCAGATCTCGATGGCCGAGCTGGTCCGCCGCTCGCTGCGGATGAACCCCAGCCGGGTCATCGTCGGTGAGGTCCTCGGCGACGAGATCGTGACCATGCTCAACGCGATGAGCCAGGGCAACGACGGCTCGCTGTCCACGATCCACGCCAACAGCTCGTCCGAGGTGTTCAACCGCATCGCGACGTACGCGTTGCAGGCGGCCGAGCACCTGCCGATCGAGGCCTCGCACATGCTCATCGCGGGCGCGATCAACTTCGTGGTCTTCATCGAGCGGCGCAACGCCTACAGCAGCGGCGGCGGGCTGAGCCGGTTCGTCAACAGCGTGCGCGAGGTCAACGGCATCGACGGCCGGGTCACCTCCAGCGAGATCTGGGCCCCCGGCCCGGACGGCCGGGCCCGGCCGGCGGCGCCGATCCAGTGCATCGCCGACCTGGAGGCCGTCGGCTACCGGCCGGACGACTACGGGAGGTGGTCGGGGTGATCGGCTCCGACATGCTGCTCGCGCTGTTCGGCGGGGCGGTCGCCGGCGGCGGCCTGCTGCTGCTCATCGCGTCGCTGGTCGGCTGGACGCCGAAGGAGTCGACCGGCCCCTCGCTCAGCGACCGGCTCGACGCCGGCGACCTCGGCCGCCGGCTGCTGCTCGGCGGCGGGCTGGGGATCGTGGCGCTGCTCGCGACCGGCTGGCTCGTCGTCGCGATCGGGGTCGGGCTGCTCGGGTTCTTCGCCACGGCGCTGTTCGGCGGCGCCGCGCACGGCCGGGCCGAGGTGCTGCGGCTGGAGGGGCTCGCGTCCTGGACCGAGTCGCTGCGGGACACGATCGCCGGCGCGGTCGGGCTGGAGCAGGCGATCCCGGCCTCGTACAACGCCGCCGCGCCGATCCTCAAGCCCCAGCTGGCGCTGCTCATCGACCGGCTGCACACCCGCGAGCCGCTGCCGGACGCGCTGCTGAAGTTCGGCGACGACCTCAACGACCCCGGGGCCGACCTGATCCTGGCCGCGCTCGTGCTCAACGCGCGGCTGCGCGGGCCGGGTCTGCGCGACGTGCTCACCGCGCTCTCGCAGGCGGCGCGCGAGGAGATGGACATGCGCAACCGGATCGAGGCCAGCCGGGCCTCGACCCGGCGCAGCGTGCAGATCATCACGATCCTGACCCTGATCGTGGTCTTCGGGCTGCGCTTCATCAACCCTGACTACGTCCAGCCGTACGACTCCTTCGCCGGGCAGGTGACGCTGGCCGTGGTCTGCGGCATCTTCGCGGCCGGCTTCCTCTGGCTGCGCCGGCTCTCGAAGTACGACACGGCGCGGCGGTTCCTGGACGGCCGGACCGACCGCCGGACGCTCGACCGGGTGGGGCTGCCGTCGTGATCCTGTCCATGGACGTGCTCTACGCGATGATCGCGGGCGCCGTGGTCGGCCTCGGCCTGCTGGCGTTCGTGCTGGCGCTGCGCCCGGCCCGCCCGACCATCGCGGCCGGCATCGCCCGGCTCGACGCCGACCGGCAGCCGGCCCGGTTCTCGGTCTCCGACGCGATCCTCACCAACGAGGGCCTCTCGGACTGGCGGGTCCGACTCGGCTCCCGGCTGGCCGCGGGCTTCGAGGCCCGCGGGCTCCGGGTCCAGTCGCTGCGCTCGGACCTGGCCGTGCTCGGCCGCTCGCTGGAGGGGTTCCTGGCCAGCACGGTGCTCTTCGGTGTCGGGGGCCTGCTGTTCGGACCGGTCCTGGCCACCGCCGCGGCCGCGGCCGGGATCTCGCTGGGGCTGAGCGTCTCCCTCGGTATGGCGCTGCTGTTCGCGCTGCTGGGGGCGCTGCTGCCGCTCGCGGCGGTCCGGAAGGAGGCGGCCTCCCGCCGCCAGGACTTCCGGCACGCGGTCGGCGCCTTCCTCGACCTGGTCTCGATGAACCTGGCCGGCGGCCGGGGCGTGCCGGAGGCGCTGACCGCCGCCGCCGCCATCGGTGGTGGCTGGCCGTTCGCCCGGCTGCGCGACACCCTCGCGTTCGCCCGACTGCAGGGCCTCACCCCGTGGGCGGCCCTCGGCCGCCTCGGGGACGAGGTCGGCCTCAACGAGCTGCGCGACCTCGCCGCCGCGCTGACGCTCGTCGCTGACGACGGCGCCAAGATCCGTGACTCGCTGGCCGCCCGGGCCGCGACGCTGCGCCGCCGGGAGCTGGCCGAGATGGAGGGCCGGGCAGGTGAGAGATCCCAGTCGATGCTGGTCGCCCAGATGCTCATCGTGCTGGGATATCTCCTTTTTCTGGCCTACCCGGCAGTAAGTCGGATTTTGTAGGTTCGGGCGGAACCGCACGCAGGTACCATTCGTCGGTCCGTCCGCGTTACCGCCCGAAACGAGCAACCAGGGAGAGGCTGTGTCGAACTTCCTCGACAACCCGATCGTGGCGTTCACGCTGGCGTATATCCGGACTCGGGTGGAACCGCTGCGCGAGAAGAGCGACCGGGGTGCGTCCGCGCTGGAGACCGCGATCATCGCCGCGGTGCTCATCGCCGCGGCTGTCCTGATCGGCGGCATCGTGTATCAGAAGGTCACCGACGCCGGCAACATCGTGAAGAACGAAGACATCCCGGGCCAGTGAGCCGGCGGCCGCTGCGGCGGTCGCGCACCGCCCGGCAGGAGCGCGGCTCGACGTCGCTGGAGTTCGCGATGCTGTCGGTGGTGTTCCTGCTGCTGGTGTTCCTCACGGTCCAGGCCGCGCTCTACTACCACGCCCGCAACGTGATCAAGGCCGAGGCCGAGGGGACCGCCCGGGCGGTGCGGGCGTACCCGTCCAACGTGCAGCTGGAGGACTCCGTGCCCAGCCCGGCCCAGGTCCAGGCCCTGGCCCAGTCCAGCGCGCTGGCGCAGTGGCAGTTGCTGGACGACAGCGGCGACACCACCAGCCGGCCGGTCGCGGTCGGCACCGTCGACAACGCCACCAACCAGGTCCGGATCACGGTCACGGCCAACCCGATCTTGATCATCCCCGGGTTGTTCGGCGGCGACAAGCTCACCATCACGGCGACGGCCGGCGGGCCGTTCGAGATCTTCAAGCGATCGGGAGACACCTGAGCATGACCAGGACGGCGGACAGGGCGGCGCGGCGGCGCGAGCGGGGATCGTTCTCGCTCGAGCTGGCCGTGCTCGCGCCGACGCTGCTGCTGGTGATCTCGTTCATCATCTCGGTCGGCCGGGTCACCGAGGGCCGGGCCGCGGTCCAGGGTGCCGCGCGGGACGCCGCCCGGGCCGCGACGATCAACCACAACGGCACCGCCGAGCAGGCCGCCCTGGATGCGTACGCGGCGGCCACCGCCAACCGCGACTGCGACCCGCTCGGCCTCAACCCGGTCGTCCCGGCGCCCGGCGGCCGGGTCACCGCGACCGCGACCTGCCGGGTGACCACGCTCTGGGGCAAGCAGACGATCACGGCCCAGGCCGCGTCCGTGGTCGACATCTTCCGGGGGACGAACTGATGCGCAGCCGGCGCGACCGCGGCTCCGCGGCGCTGTTCGTGGCGATCTTCGCGCCCGCGATGATCTTCATGGCCGGGCTGGTGATCGACGGCGGGGCCGGCCTGGCCGCGAAGCAGCGGGCCGCGGACATCGCCGAGTCCGCCGCCCGGGCGGCGGCCGGCCAGTGCGATGTCGCGACGCTGCGGGACCTGGGCGACTGCCGGGTCTTCGACAGCAACAACGACGCCCGCCAGGCCGCCGCGCAGTACGCGAACAACCTCAGCGGCGTGACCTGGACGATGGCCTTCACCCGACCCGTCGGGGACGCACGAGGCGGGTTCCACGGCGTCACCGTGACCGTGCAGATCAAGTTTCAGACGACGCTCCTCGGCATCGTGCCGAAGTTCAAGGAGCTGGAGGTCAACGCCACGGCGGAGGCCATCGCGGTGACCGGGTTGTGAGGGGCGGACAACGGTGAGCAAGACGATGTCGACGGCGCCGCTGGACGGCGCCCGCCGGGTCAAGCGGCGCGGTGACACGCTGCGCGGGCTGGTCTCCGGGGTGCTGCTGCTCGGCATCGCGCTGGGCATCCCGGTCGCGCTGGTGCTCGTCGTCGGCAACCCGATTCCGGTGATCCCGCGGGACCCGGTGGGCGGGCAGCTCCCGATCGAGTTCGTGCTCGACGTCATCGTCTGCATCGTCTGGCTGGCCTGGGCCCAGCTGGTGTCCTGCCTGATCGTCGAGCTCGTCGCGGGCGTACGGGGGAGCGGGCTGCCCTGGCGGGTGCCGTTCGCCGCGGCCGCCCAGCAGGACTTCGCCCGCCGGCTCATCACCGCGGTACTGCTGCTGGCCACCGCCGGGCACGGGCTGCAGAGCGCGCACGCGCCGAGCGGTCCGCCCACCGCCGCGCCGGCCGCGGTGGCCTCGGTGTCCGGCGCGTTCGCCCAGGTCGCGAGCCAGACGGTCGGACAGGCCGACGCCGCCGCGCGGCAGGCGGACGCGGCTCAGGTGCCGGCGCCCAGCAGTGCCTCGGCGGGGATGCTGCACGGCGCCAAGCAGTACGTGGTGATGCCGCCGCAGGGCCGCCACCACGACAGCCTCTGGGACATCTCCGAGCGCTACCTCGGCTCCGGCATCCGCTACCGCGAGGTCTTCGAGCTGAACCAGGGCCGGCTGCAGCCGGACGGGTCGAAGCTCACCCTGGAGAGCCTGATCCGCCCGGGCTGGACGCTGGTGCTGCCGGCCGACGCCCGCGGTGCGGGCCTGATCGAGATCACCCCGCAGCTGTCCGGCGCGGAGCCGGCCGCCGGCGTGACCACCCCGGCCGGATCCGGTTCGCTCAGCGGTGCCGGGTCGTCGACGGGCTCGGTCACCGGGACGGTCACCGGCACCGGCGGCGGGTCCGGTTCGCTCAGTGGCGGCGGATCCGTCAACGGGACCGGGTCGGTGAACGGGACCGGCTCTTACGGGGCCGGCTCGATCAACGGAACCGGGCCCGTCAGTGGAACTGGGTCGGTGAACGGGACCGGGTCCGCGAACGGGACCGGCTCGGTCAACGGAGCGGGCTCCGTGAACGGGACCGGGTCGGCGAACGGCTCGGCCGGCTCGGTGTCGCCGACCGGCGGCGCCGGCACCGCGACGCCCGGCCCGCTCGACCGGGCCGCCACCCGGCCCGTCACCGGCGCCGCCCAGGCGCCGGAGCGCTCGCCCGAGATCCCCTGGGACCTGGTCGGCGCGGAGCTGCTCGCGGCCGGCGTACTCGAGGTCCTGGTCGCCCTGCGCCGGAAGCGCGCCACCCAGCGCCGGGCCGGGTCCGCGGTCCCGCTGCCCGACGCCGAGGCCGCGGCGGCCGAGGTCGCCGTCCGGCTCGGCGCCGACACCGCCGGCGCCGACTACCTCGACCGCGCGCTGCGGACCCTGGCCCGGACGCTGGCCGAGCACGACCGCCCGGTCCCGGAGGTGTACGCGGCCCGCCTGTCCGAGGACGCGCTGGAGCTGCTGCTCGCGGTGCCGCAGGACCAGGCGCCGCTGCCGTTCACGGCCGAGAACGGCGGCTCCCGCTGGGTGCTGGACCGCTCGACCCAGCTGCCGGCCACGGCCGGCGCCGCCGCGCCGCTGCCGGGGCTGGTCTCCGTCGGCGGCGACGGGCAGGGCCGGATCTTCGTCGACCTGGAGAGCGCGGGCGGTGCCATCTGCGTGGCCGGCGACCTCGACCGGGCCCGCAGCGTGGTCGCCGCGGCCGCGGTCGAGCTGGTCACCAACCGCTGGTCCGACGACATGCGGGTCACGCTGGTCGGCTTCGGCTCGGCGCTGGCGCCGATCAGCGAGGACCGGCTGCGCTGCGTGGACACGCTGGAGGAGGTCGTCGAGGGCGTCACCGACCGGCTCTCGGCCGGCCGGCAGGCGCTGTCCGCGTCCGGGATCGAGTCGGTGCTCACCGGCCGGGTCCGCGGGCTGCGCGGCGACGGCCTGACCCCGGACTTCCTGGTGCTGGCCTCGCCGCCGGCGCCGGAGCAGCTGGCCGAGCTGCAGGACTGGGCCCGCTCGGCCCGGCGGGCGCCGCTGGGCGTGCTCATCGCCGGGGAGGTGCCCGACGCGCGCTGGCGGTTCGCGATCGACGACAAGGGCATGCTCGACACCGGCGTGCTCGGCGTGACCGTGGGCGCGCAGCTGCTCACCGCCCGGTCGTACGCGGCGCTGGCCCGGCTGGTGCGGGCCGAGGCGGCCGCGGCCGCACCGGTGCCGACGACGCCGGCCCCGGTCTGGGCGCCGGTGTCGGCGGTGCCGGAGGAGCCGGTCGAGCAGCTCGCGGTGCCGGCGCTGCCGCGGCCGGTGGACCCGGACCGGGAGCCCGCGGTGCTGCTGCGGATCTTCGGCGAGCCCGGTGTGGACAGCGCCGACCGGCTGCTGCCGGGGACGCCGCTGGCGCTGGAGATCGCCGGCTTCCTCGCGCTCACCGGCGGGGTGACGCCGCGGGCGCTGGCCGCCTCGGTCTGGCCGTACGGGGTGACCGTGGCCGAGCGGGACGCGACGCTGGCCCGGGTCGGCGACTGGCTCGGGACGGACGCCGCCGGGCAGCCGCGACTGCGGCTGGACGAGGACGGGCGGCTGCGGCTGTCGGACGAGGTGCAGCTGGACTGGCACCAGTTCGTGGCGCTGGCCGCGCGCGGCGGCGAGGAGGACGTGCTGCGGGCGCTGGAGCTGGCGCGGGGGCCGCTGGTCGAGCCGCACCTGCCGCGGCGCTACACCTGGATCGCGCGGGACCCGGTGTCGCACCAGATGCCGGCGCTCGTCGCGGACGTGGCGCACCGGGCGGCGGCGGGATACCGCACCGCCGGGCGGCTGGACGGGGCGATCGCCGCGGCCCGGGCCGGGCTGCGGGTCGAGCCGGCGTCCGGGCTGCTCTGGGACGACCTGCTCGAGGGCGTCCGCGAGCGCGACGGCGACGCGGCGGCGAACCGCGTCCTGGCCGACAAGGCGGAGGCCCTCGACGCCCCCCTCACCGACCCCCGCGGAGTCCCCGCCCGCCTCACCGCCTGAGGCGGGCCGGGGAATCGGGGACTACTCGGGGGGGCGGGTCATGGACAGGACGTCGAGTACGCGGTCGAGGTCCTCCTCGCTGATCTTGCCGTCGGCGACGTACCCGCGCTCGATCACGACCTGCCGGATCGTCTTCCGCTCGGCCAGCGACTGCTTCGCCACCTTGGCCGCCTCGTCGTAGCCGATGAAGCGGTTGAGCGGCGTCACCACCGACGGCGAGGACTCGGCCAGCTCCCGGGCCCGCTCGACGTTCGCGGTGATCCCGTCCACGCAGCGGGTGGCGAGCAGCCGGGACGAGGTCGCCAGCAGCCGGGTCGACTCCAGCACGTTGCGGGCGAGCACCGGCAGCATCACGTTGAGCTCGAAGTTGCCGGCCGCCCCCGCGTACGCCACGGTCACGTCGTTGCCGATCACCTGCGCCGCGACCATCTGCACGGCCTCCGGGATGACCGGGTTGACCTTGCCCGGCATGATCGAGGACCCGGGCTGCAGGTCGGGCAGCGCGATCTCGCCCAGACCCGTACGGGGACCGGAGCCCATCCAGCGCAGGTCATTGGTGATCTTGACCAGCCCGACCGCGATCGTGCGCAGCTGCCCCGAGGTCTCGACCAGCGCGTCCCGCGCGCCCTGGGCCTCGAAGTGGTTTCGGGCCTCGGTCAGCGGCAGCCCGGTCTCCTCGGCGATCAGCGCGATGACCTGGGCCGCGAACCCGGCCGGCGCGTTGATCCCGGTGCCGACCGCGGTCCCGCCCAGCGGCAGCTCGGCCAGCCGTGGGAGCGACGACTCGAGGCGCTCGATCCCGTACGACACCTGGGCCGCGTAGCCGCCGAACTCCTGGCCCAGCGTCACCGGGGTCGCGTCCATCAGGTGCGTGCGCCCGGACTTCACCACGGTCGCGAACTCGGCCGACTTCGCCGACAGCGACGCGTGCAGCACCCGCAGTGCCGGGATCAGGTCGTTGACGACCGCGTTGGTGGCGGCGACGTGGATCGCCGAGGGGAACTGGTCGTTGCTCGACAGCGGGTCGTTGACGTCGTCGTTCGGGTGTACGGACGCGCCGCCGAGCCGCTCGGAGGCGAGCGTCGCGATGACCTCGTTCGCGTTCATGTTCGAGGACGTGCCGGAGCCGGTCTGGAACACGTCGATCGGGAACTCCGCGTCCCACTCGCCGGCCGCCACCGACGCGGCCGCGGCCGAGATCGCGGCGGCCTTGTCCGCGTCGAGCAGCCCGCGCTCGGCCCGGACCCGGGCGCCGAAGCCCTTGATCAGCGCCAGCCCGCGGATGAGCTCGCGCTCGACCGGCTGCCCGGAGATCGGGAAGTTCTCCACGGCGCGCTGCGTCTGCGCCCGCCACTTGGCCCGGGCCGGCACCCGGACGTCACCCATCGAGTCGTGTTCGACCCGGAACTCCTCGCTCACCTGCGGCTCCTTCGACGGGGATTGGCCCCGATCCTAGGCAGCGCCGCGAGCCCCGGCCGCGTGAGCCGCACCACGCCGGCGAAGCGCAGCACGATGACGGCTTGTCGGGCCCAAACGCCGGGTGTTTGATCATCTGCAGGGCGCACCCCGAGGAGACGTCATGGCTGGTGAAGCGTCGGGATTCACGCGCGAGCTCAACATCTGGGAGGCCGTCGGCATCTCGGTGGCCCTGATGGCCCCGTCGATGGCGGCGAACATCAACCCGCAGGGCGTGATCGGCAGCGTCGGCCGGGCCGTGCCGCTGACGTTCGCGCTCGCGACGGTCGGCGTGCTGCTGGTGTCGTACACGTTCGTCCGGCTGACGCAGAAATACCACCACTCCGGCTCCGTGTACGGCTTCGTCGGCGCGACGCTCGGCGCCCGGGCGGGCGTCGTCGCGGGCTGGGGCCTGCTCGGGACGTACGTCTTCTACGCGGTGGTCACCTCGACCGCGGCCGGCCGCTTCCTGACGAGCTTCCTGGACAGCCTCGGGATCTGGAACGACCCGCCGCAGTGGGCGCCGTTCCTGTTCGCCCTGCTCGCGCTGGCCGGCGTGTACGCGCTGACCGTGAGCCCCGTCCGCCGCGGCACCCGCCTGCTGCTGCTGGTCGAGGCGACGACCGTGGCGCTGATCCTCATCGTCTCGGTGATCGTGCTGGCCAAGCTGGCCGGCGGATCCCACGGCAAGCACATCACCGTGACCCCGTTCGAGGTCCAGCCCGGGACCCAGACCTCGGCGCTGTTCCTCGGCGTGGTGTTCGGGTTCCTCTCCTTCGCCGGCTTCGAGGCCGCGGCCACGCTCGGCGAGGAGGCCAGGCAGCCGCGCCGGGACATCCCGCGGGCGATCCTCGGCACCGCGATCTTCGGCGGCCTCTACTTCATCTTCGTGACCTGGGTCGAGGTGCAGGGCTTCGGCACCGACGAGGCCGGCCGGACGGCGTTCGCCGGATCGACCTCGCTGCTGGGCGACCTCGGCGGCCAGTACGTCGGCGCCTGGGTCGGCGACCTGATCAGCCTCGGCGCCGCGGTCAGCGCGTTCGGCTGCGCGCTGGCCTGCGCGGTCGGCGCGTCCCGGCTGCTGTTCGCGCTCGGCCGGGACGGGGTCGCGCCGACGGCGCTGGGCCGGGTCCGCGAGCACAACCGCACCCCGGCGACCGCGGCGGCCGTGGTCGTGGGCGCCGCGGCGGCGCTCGTGGTGATCCTCGGCATCGCGTACCGGCACGACGAGTCGCCGTCGTACAGCGTGTTCGCCAACTCCGGCGTCATCGGCACCCTGATCCTGCTGGTCGCGTACGTGCTGGCGACGCTGGGCGCGATGCGGCTGCTGTTCTTCACCGCCGGCAGCCGGACACCGCGCTGGGAGATCGCAATCCCGGTGCTGGCGCTGGTCGTGCTCGGCTACACGATCTACCGCAACGTCGCGCCGTACCCGTCCGGGGAGGCGGCCTGGAACCCGGCCATCTGTGCGGTCTGGCTGCTGGCCGCGGTCGCGCTGGTGCTGGCCAGACCCGCGATCGCCCGCCGCGCCGGCGAGCGATTGACTGCCGATCAAGGTCTGGCGAGGGAGCCGGTATGAGCACGCTGGAGGACCCCACGCCCGGAGGCCGCGACGGCGACCTGGAGCGGGCCGACGCGCTGGCCGCCGAGCTGGCCGGCGGCGGCGTGCAGGGGGTCGTGCTGAGCTGGGTCGACACGGCCGGCGTGACCCGGGTCAAGACCGTGCCGCTGGGGGCGCTGGAGCGGGCCGCGGCCTGGGGCGTCGGTATGTCGCCGGTGTTCGACACGTTCCTGGCCGACGACTCGATCGTCGCCACCGACGTGCTCGGCGGCCCGGACGGCGACCTGCGGCTGTTCCCGGACCTGGACGAGCTGGTGCCGCTGGCCGCCCAGCCCGGCTGGGCCTGGGTCCCGGTCGACCGGCTGACCCAGGACGGCGAGGTCCACCCGGCCTGCTCCCGCAGCCTGCTCCGGCACGCGGTCGCGGCGGCGGCCGAGCAGGGGCTGACCGTGAAGGCCAGCATCGAGATCGAGTTCGCGCTGGGGCTGGGGGACGCGCCGTTCCCGGACTTCGCCCCGGCCTGTCACGGCCCCGCGTACGGGATGGTGCGCCAGGTCGAGCAGAGCGGGTTCGGCGCCGAGCTGCTGTCCGCGCTGGCCGCGCAGGGCGTGGACGTCGACCAGCTGCACCCGGAGTACGCCGCCGGCCAGTACGAGGTGTCGGTCGGCGCGACCGACCCGGTCGCCGCGGCCGACCGCAGCGTGCTGGTCCGCCAGACGATCCTGGCCGTGGCCGCGCGGCACGGGCTGCGGGTCTCCTTCGCCCCGGCGGTGCAGGCCGGCGGCGTCGGCAACGGCGGCCACCTGCACCTCTCGATCTGGCGGGACGGCGTCAACCTGCACAGCGGCGGGGACGAGCGGCTCGGGATGACCGGCGAGGCCGAGGGCTTCCTGGCCGGCGTGCTGGACCAGCTGCCGGCGCTGGCCGCGCTGCTCACTCCGAGCCCGAACAGCTACCTGCGGATGCAGCCCTCGCACTGGGCCGGCGTGTACGTGGCCTGGGGCCACGAGAACCGGGAGGCCGCGGTCCGGGTCGTGACCGGCATGACCGGGCAGCGCGACAAGGCCGCGAACCTCGAGGTCAAGTGCGTCGACCTGGCCGCCAACCCGTACCTGGCCTTCGCCGGGGTGCTGGCGGCCGGACTGGACGGGCTGGAGCGGGAGCTGCGGGCCGGGCCGCCGGTGACCGGCGACCCGGGCGTGCTGAGCGAGGCCGAGCGGGCCGAGCAGGGGCTGGTCCGGCTGCCGGAGTCGCTGCCGGAGGCGCTCGACGCGTTCGAGAAGTCGGCGTTGCTCTGGGAGGCCCTCGGGCCGGTGCTGGCCAACGCGGTCGTCGCGGTCCGCCGGGGCGAGCAGGCCCGGATGGAGGGGCAGTCGGCGGACGCGGTCGCCGAGGCGTACCGGTGGGTGTACTGACCGGGGCCGGGATCCAGGACGCGGTCGACCAGGTCGAGCTGGTCGACCACCACTGCCACGGCGTGGTCACCGGCGAGCTGGAGGACGACGAGGTCGAGGCGCTGCTGAGCGAGGGCGGCCCACCGGCGCCGGGGCTGACCAACTTCGACACCCCGCTCGGGCTGGCGGTCCGGCGGCACTGCGCTCCCGTGCTCGACCTGCCGGAGCACCCGTCCCGGCGGGACTACCTGGACCGGCGCCGCGAGCTCGGGCCGGCCGAGCTGACCCGCCGGTTCCTGGTCCCGACCGGGACGTCCCGGTTCTGCGTGGACACCGGCTTCCGGCCGGACGGGCTGACCACGCCCGAGGAGCTGGCCGCGGCGGCCGGAGCGCGGGGGCACCACGTGGTCCGGCTGGAGTCGGTGGCCGAGGCGCTGGCCGCGGACGGGGTCGAGCCGGACGAGTTCGGGCCGCGCTTCGCCGACCGGCTGGCGAGGACCACCGCGGTCGGGGTGAAGTCGGTCGCCGCGTACCGGGTCGGGCTCGACCTGGACCCGGTCCCGCCGACCCCGGCCGAGGTCACCGCGGCGGCCCGGGAGTGGCTGGGCGGTTCATCCCGGGCCAGGCTCGACCATCCCGTGCTGATCCGGGCCACCCTCGCCGCCGCGGTCGAGCTGGGCCGGCCGATCCAGTTCCACATCGGCCTCGGCGACCCGGACATCCGGATGTGGCGGGTCGACCCGACCCTGCTCACCGACTGGCTGCACCGGCACCGGGTGCCGGTCATGCTGCTGCACTGCTGGCCGTACCAGCGGCAGGCGTCGTACCTGGCCGCGGTGCACCCGCACGTCCACCTCGACGTCGGGCTGGCGCTGCACTTCGTCGGGCCGACGCGGGCCGCGGCGGTGCTGGCCGAGGCGGCCGAGCTGGCCCCGTACGGGAAGCTGCTCTACTCCTCCGACGCCTTCGGCCTGCCCGAGCTCTACTTCCTCGGCGCGCTCACCTTCCGCCGCGCGCTCGGGTCGCTGCTGACCGAGCGTACGGCCGCGGGGGAGTGGTCCGTGCCCGATGCGTACCGGATCGCCGCGATGGTGGCGCACGAGAACGCGACCCGCGTCTACGAGCTGAAATAGTTCGCCGGCGGCCCGTCGGAGAAGCGGGCTCCCGGACGACGGAGGGGTGTGAGCGAGCAGCCGGCAGCGCCCGGCCTGCTGGAGCTGTACGACGAGGCGCTCCCGCAGGTCTACGGCTACCTGCTGTCCCGGTGCGGGCAGCGGGCGCTGGCCGAGGACCTCACCGCGGAGACGTTCCTGGCCGCAGTAGGTGTCCGGGACCGGCTCAGCGTCGCGTGGCTGATCGGGGTGGCCCGGCACAAGCTGGCCGACCACTGGCGCCGGCAGGCCCGGGAGGAACGCAGCCTCGCGCTGGTGCCGCCCGGGTCGGAGCCTCCGTGGGAGGACGGCGTGCTCGACGCGGTCACCGCCCGGGAGGTGCTGGACCGGCTCGGCCCGCACCACCGGCTCGCGCTCACGCTGCGCTACCTGGACGGCCTGCCCGTCCCCGAGGTGGCGCGGCTGCTCGACCGGAGCCTGCACGCCACCGAGGCGCTGCTGGTCCGGGCCCGTGCGGCCTTCCGCCGCGCGTACGACATGCCGGGAGGGAGGTCGAGCGATGGCTGACCCGTTCGACGCGTTGCGCCGGCCGGTCGACCCGGTCGACCCGGACCCCGGCTTCGCCGTCTCGCTGCGGGCGCGCCTCGAGCGCGCCCTGGCCCTACCCCGAGGAGTCGCCCCCGTGACCGAGACCCTGACCCGTGCCGCCCTGATCCCGTACCTGGCCGTCCCGACCGGGACCGGGCAGCGCGCCCTGGACTGGTACGCCGACGTGCTCGGCGCCCGGCTCGACGGCGACCCGATCCTGATGCCGGACGGCCGGGTCGGGCACGCCGAGCTGGCGCTGGCCGGCGGGAAGCTCTACCTGTCCGAGGAGTTCCCGGAGATCGGCGTGGTCGCGCCCGCGGCCGCCGGCACCCCGGTCAGCCTCTCCCTGCAGGTCCCGGACGTGGCCGAGACGATGCGCCGGGCCGTCGACGGCGGCGGCTCGATGCCCGGCCCGATGTACGACGCGCACGGCAGCCGCAACGCCACGATCGTCGACCCGTTCGGCCACCGCTGGCTGCTGCACACCCCGCTGGACATGCTGCCGGACACCGACCGGCAGGGCGACGTCGGCTACACCTGGCTGACCACGCCCGACCCGGACCGGGCGGCGTCGTTCTACGCCGCCGTCCTCGGCTGGGAGTACGCGCCCGGGCACGCCGAGGGCGGCCGGCAGATCGTCGGCCAGTCGCTCTCGATGGGCATCGGGCGGGGCGAGCCGGGCTGGCACCTGTCCTGGGCCGTGGACGACGTGGCCGCCGCGGTCGAGCGGGTCCGGGCCGCCGGCGGCACCTCCTCCGAGCCCGAGGACCGGCCGTACGGGACCGCCGCGGACTGCGCCGACGACCAGGGCACCGTGTTCGCGCTGCACCGGGCCGGGTCCGGCCCGCGGTCGCCGGCGAACGGGGCCCGGCCGGGCGACCTGGCGTACCTGACGGTCGAGGTCGTGGACTCGGCCCGGTTCCGGGCCTTCTACGGCGCCGTGCTCGGGCTCGGCTTCGAGCCCGGCCGGGTCGAGGACGGCTGGGCCGTGCCGGGGGTGGCCCCGATGACCGGCATCAGCGGCGGGCACGCCGGCGCCACCGCGGTCCCGATGTGGAAGGTCGCGGACGTCGCCGCCGCGGTCGAGCGGGTCCGGGCCGCCGGCGGGACGGCGACCGAACCCGAGCGGCAGCCGTACGGGACGACCGCCGAGTGCGCCGACGACCAGGGCGTCCGCTTCTACCTCGGCGACGGTTAGCCGGTCACTCCTCGGTGCCCGGCCCGTCGAAGTCGACCGACGAGTACGCCCGGAGCTTGGTCAGCGAGTGCCAGCTGTCGACCACCCGGATCGTGCCGCTCTTCCCGCGCATCACGATCGACTGGGTCTGGGCCCCGCCGGAGCGGTAGCGCACCCCGCGCATCAGCTCCCCGTCGGTCACCCCGGTCGCGGCGAAGTAGACGTTGTCGGTGCTGACCAGGTCCCGGGTGGTGAGCACCTGGTCCAGGTCGTGCCCGGCGTCCAGCGCCTTCTGCCGTTCGGCGTCGTTGCGGGGCCAGAGCTTGCCCTGCAGCACGCCGCCCATGCAGGTCAGCGCGCAGGCGGCGATGATCGCCTCGGGCGTGCCGCCGATGCCGAGCAGCAGGTCGATGCCGGTGCCCTCGCGAGCGGCCATGATCGCGCCGGCCACGTCGCCGTCGGAGATGAACTTGATCCGGGCGCCGGCCTCGCGGACCTGGACGACCAGGTCGTCGTGCCGGGGGCGGTCCAGGATGCAGACCGTGACGTCCTCGCGGGCGCCGCCCTTGGCCTTGGCGATGCGGGCGATGTTCTCCTTCGGCGGCGCGGTGATGTCCACGACGTCGGCGGCCTCGGGGCCGGTGGCCAGCTTGTCCATGTAGAACACGGCCGAGGGGTCGTACATGGTGCCGCGTTCGGCGACGGCCAGCACGGCGACCGCGTTGGGCATGCCCTTGGCCATCAGCGTGGTGCCGTCGACCGGGTCCACGGCCACGTCGCACTCCGGGCCCTGGCCCGAGCCGACCTCCTCGCCGTTGAACAGCATGGGCGCCTCGTCCTTCTCGCCCTCGCCGATGACGACCACGCCGCGCATGGAGACCGTGCTGATCAGCGTGCGCATCGCGTCCACCGCGGCGCCGTCGCCACCGTTCTTGTCACCGCGGCCGACCCAGCGGCCCGCGGCCATCGCGGCGGCCTCGGTCACCCGGACGAGCTCCAGGGCGAGGTTGCGGTCCGGCGCCTCCCGGTGGACGGCGAGCTCGGGTGGGACATCGGTCACGACAGCCTCCGCGTCATCGGCAACCCCCGCATCCTCCCAGAACCCCGGCGGGGGTGCCGCGCGACAATGGTGGGCGTGAGCACTCGGAGCGAGGTGGCGAGCGCCCGTCCGCGCGGACCGGGGCGGTCGTTCACCGGGCTGCTCTGGTCGCTCGTGCCGGTCCTGGTCGTGGTCGTGCTGCTGGTGCTCTGGCAGCGGGGCTCGCCCTCGCCGGTCGTCTCGGTCGACCCCGGCCCCGACGTGTCGTACGCGCAGCGGGTGTCACCGGTGCCGCTGCCGGCGCCCGGGCCGCTGCCCGGCACCTGGCGCGCGACCAGCACGAACGTCGACGCGCCGAACGCGGCTCCCGACGTCGGCCAGCCGACGGCCCGCAAGGCCTCGCCGGTCACGCTGACCATCGGCTACCTCACCGAGGACGACAAGTTCGCCGAGGTGGTCTCGGGCGACCGGACGGTGGCGGAGCTGCTCTCGGCCGCGGCGCCGGCCGCGACCGCGGACGGGAGCACCCAGGTCGGCACGACCCGCTGGGCGATGTACCGCAGCCGGCGGGGCGAGCAGGTGCTGGCCGCGACGATCGGCAAGGCCGGCGTGGTCATCACCGGCGACGCCTCCGGTACGGACCTGGCCACGCTGGCGGGGTCGCTCGTGCTGCCACCGGCGGCGAGCGCGACCCCTTAGTTCCCGTCGGTCGCGAGGGTGGCGTCGAGGCGCTTGCGGGCGCCCTCCAGCCACTGCGCGCAGACGTCGGCCAGCTTCTCGCCGCGCTCCCAGAGCGCCAGCGAGTCCTCCAGGCTCAGGCCGCCGGCCTCCAGCCGGCGGACGACCTCGGCCAGCTCCTCGCGGGCCTGCTCGTAGCCGAGCGGTTTCTGGGGGGCGTCCTCGGTCACGGGGTGCGACGCTACCCCGACCGCTCACTCACTGCGCGGAGCCCGGCTCCGCCGGAGCTGCCGCGTCGGGCGGGGCCGCCGCATCCGGCCGGGCCGACTCGCGGGGGCGAGCCGGCCTGGTCCGCCGGGCCGGCGTCCTCGGAGCGGCCGAGCCGGCGACCGCGTCGAAGGACCCGCCGGCCACCCGCAGCCGCAGCGGGTCGCCGGTGTCCACATCGGACGGTGCCCGGACCACGCTGCCGTCGGCCTTCTGGACCACCGCGTACCCGCGCTCCAGGGTCGCGGCCGGCGACAGCGCCGCCACCCGGGCCCGGGAGTGGGCCAGGTCGGCCTCGGCCGCGTCCAGCCGGGCGGAGACCGAGCGCCGGCCCCGCTCCCGCAGCCCGTCCACTGTGGACACCGACACGGCCAGGGCGTGGGTGACGATGCGGCGGCCCGAGCGCCGGGTCGCGTCCAGCTCGGCCAGCCCGCGGTCGATCCGGGTGCGCAGCACCCGCCGGCCCCGCTGCCGCAGGGTGTCCACCCGGGACAGTTCCTCGGCCACGTCCGGCACCACCCGCTTGCCCGCGTCCGTCGGCGTCGAGCAGCGCAGGTCGGCGACCAGGTCCAGCAGCGGCGAGTCGGGCTCGTGCCCGATCGCGCTGACCACCGGCGTCCGTACCGCCGCGACCGCCCGGATCAGGGCCTCGTCGCTGAAGGGCAGCAGGTCCTCGACCGACCCGCCGCCGCGGGCGATCACGATCACGTCCACGTCGGCGTCGTGGTCCAGCCGGTGCAGCGCGTCCACGATCGCCGGCACCGCGTTGACGCCCTGCACCGGCACGCCCTCGACCCGGAACACCACCGCGGGCCAGCGCCGCCGGGCGTTCTCGAGCACGTCCCGCTCGGCCGCCGACGCCCGCCCGGTCACCAGTCCCACCTTGGCCGGCAGGAACGGCAGCGGGCGCTTGCGGTCGGGCGCGAACAGGCCCTCGGCGGACAGGATCCGCTTGAGGCGTTCGAGGCGGGCCAGCAGCTCGCCGACGCCGACCGGGCGTACCTCGGTCGCGCGCAGGGTGAGCGTGCCGCGCCCGACGTAGTAGTCCGGCCGGGCCCGGATCACCACCCGGGCGCCCTCGGCCACCACGATCCCGTCCAGGACGTCGCCCCGGCAGGTCACCGACACCGAGACGTCCGCGGCCGGGTCGCGCAGGGTGAGGAACGCGGTGGCGGTGCCGCGCCGGTTGAGCTGGGTGACCTGCCCCTCGACCCAGATCTCACCGAGCCGGGCCACCCACTCGGCGATCTTCATCGCCACCGTACGGACCGGCCAGGGCTGCTCCGGGCTGGTCGGGTTGCCCACTCAGCGGGACCGCAGCGTCGTCAGCCGGTTCTCCAGCATCGTCAGGTACGCCGGCCGGGCCTGGTTCGCCCGCTCGTACGCGACCAGCGCCTCGACCTGCTCGATCGTCAGCGACCGCAGCCGCCCGCGCAGCTGGGGGATGGAGAACCCGTCGTAGCCGGCCACCGGCGGGTCGACCGCGAGGTACCCGTCCAGCGGGCCGCCGGCCAGCGCGGCGTCGGCCGCGGCGGCGTCGGCCACCAGCGCGTCCCCGGGCAGGTCGGCGCCGGGCTCGGTGCCGGACCCCGGCGGCCGCCCGTTGACGCGCTCCGGCCCGGCCCGGCCGGGCTCGAAGTCCGCCACGGTCACGCCGGCCTCGGCCAGCGCGGCGTCGGCGGCGGCGTCCTGGTCCTCCTCGATCTCGCCGAGCACGTTCTCCGCGTCGGCCTCGGCCTGCTCGGCCCGCTCCTCGGCGATCGACGGCACGTCCCGGTCGAAGTCCGGGTCGAGCTCCCGCTCGACCGCCTCGATCAGCGCCGCCTCCTCGCCCGCCTCCTCGATCAGCGAGTCGGCCAGGTCCTCGGTCACGACATCGTCAGCGGCGTCCGGCGGCTCCGGGACCGCGTCGAAGGCCGACGGTGGCCGGGCCCCCGCAGGCTCGTCGTCGAACTGCGCCCAGGGTGGCGCGCCCTCCTGCTGGCCGCGCAGCTGGGTGAGAACTTCGTCACCCCGGGCGACCAGCCCGGCGTACGTCTGCTGCGCCTTCAGGGAGGCCTGCAACGCGGTGCTGACCGCGAGCACCGGCAGGCCGACGAGCTGGCGGGGCACCTTGCGCGCGGAGTCGATGGCCAGCGCGGCCAGTCCGGCGGCGGCGCGCAGCGGCGGCGGGATCGGCGTGCTCATGACAACAGCCTGCCCCATGCGGGCGCGGGACGCTCGTGACCCCCGCACGTACCATCGAGTCATGATCTCGTCCGGCCCGAAGAAGGTTCTGCTCGCCACCCCGCGGGGCTACTGCGCGGGCGTCGACCGAGCGGTCCAGACGGTCGAGCGGATCCTCGAGATCGAGGGCGCTCCGGTGTACGTACGGAAGCAGATCGTGCACAACCTGCACGTCGTGCGCGCGCTCGAGGCCCGCGGGGCGATCTTCGTGGAGGAGACCGAGGAGGTGCCGGAGGGCGCCACGGTGGTCTTCTCCGCGCACGGTGTCGCTCCGGTCGTGCACGAGGAGGCCGCCGCCCGCAACCTGCGCACCATCGACGCGACCTGCCCGCTGGTCACCAAGGTGCACAACGAGGCCCGCCGGTTCGCCAGGGAGGGGTACGAGATCCTCCTGATCGGGCACGAGGGCCACGAAGAGGTCGTCGGCACGCACGGCGAGGCGCCGGAGGTCACGACCCTCGTCGACGGCCCCGCGGACGCGGCGAAGGTCGAGGTCAAGGACCCGGACAAGGTCGTCTGGCTGTCCCAGACCACGCTGTCGGTGGACGAGACGCTGGAGACGGTCTCGGCGCTGGGCCAGCGGTTCCCGGGGCTGCACTCGCCGCCCAGCGACGACATCTGCTACGCCACCCAGAACCGGCAGGCCGCGGTGAAGGCGATCGGCGTGCAGGCCGACCTGTTCCTGGTCGTCGGCTCGGCCAACTCCTCGAACTCGGTCCGGATGGTCGAGGTCGCGAAGGACCACGGGGCCAAGGCCGCGCACCTGGTCGAGGACGCGACCGCGATCGACGAGGCCTGGCTGGACGGGGTCGCCACGGTCGGCCTGTCCAGCGGCGCCTCGGTGCCGGAGATCCTGGTCACCGACGTGCTGGCCTGGCTGGCGGAGCGCGGGTACGACGACGTCGAGCCGGTCACCGCGGTCGAGGAGAAGCAGTCCTTCGCCCTCCCCCGCGAACTCCGCCGCATCGCCGCCGGCGCCTGACAGCCATCTGCGCGCCTGACGACTCGCGCCGGATGCCGAGCGGCCGGCGGTCGCGCACGCAGGACGGTGTCCGATCGAAGCGCTACCACTCGGAGTGGCAATTACCACTCCGAGTGGTAGGGCTCTGAGCGGACACCGCCGCTCCCACCCGACGATCGCCGAACGGCAGGCCGGCCCCGCGCCCGGCGCCGACCAACGGCGGGATCAACCGCGGCCTGGTTCTGACCGACGATCGCGCTTACCGAGGGACGCGGGGCCGCGACGCCGGAGTCAGCGGCTGCGGGAGCGGCGGATCAGCGCGACGACCCCCGCGACCCCGGTCGCGATCGCCATCGCGGGGAAGCCGTAGACCAGCCAGCTCGTGGCCAGGTCGATGAGCCCGCCGCCGGCGTCGCCCCGGCCGAGCAGCACCGCGACCGCGGACGCGGCCAGGAACACCAGCGGCGGCGCGAACACGACGGTCAGCAGGTCCCGCCGGACGACCAGCAGGGATGCGATGAGCGCGCCCAGCACGAGCCCGGCCGCGAAGATCAGCCGCAGCGAGGACCCGGCCAGCACGTCGAGCACGCCCGCGACCGCGGAGATGCCGGTCAGCAGCAGGACCGCGCCGGTGCCGGTCAGCGACGGGCCGGTGTTGCCGGCCGGCGCCGGGTCGTACCGGCGCTGGTCCCGTACCTGGTCGACGTACACGCCACGCTCCTGCTCGGATCGGTTGCGGCGCGACACGCGCGCACTCTACTTCCGCTGACGCGGATCCCACTGTGGATGTTGCCTACGACCCGAAAGCCTCACGGCCGAGCAGGTCGCCCTGGGTGGGACGGGGCCGGGAGCCGAGCGGCACGATCGTGTCGCCGGAGACCAGCACCTCCTTCTCCACCGAGCGGGCGGCCGACTCGACCTGCCGCGGCGAGGGCAGCTCGGCGTCGGTGACCCGCAGTTCGCGCAGCTTGCGCGCGCTGACCAGGACCCGGCTCTCCAGCGAGCTGACCGCCTTGTTGTAGCGGTTGACGGCCGAGTTCAGCGCGGTGCCGACGGCGTCGACGTGCGAGCCCATCGTCGCGAGCCGGGTGTAGAACTCGCGGGCCAGCTCGTGCACCTCGCGGGCGTTGCGGGCCAGTGCCTCCTGCCGCCAGGCGTACCCGACCGTGCGCAGCATCGCCATCAGCGTCGACGGGGTCGCGATCACGACGTTGCGCTCGAAGGCGTGCTCCAGCAGCCCCGGCTCCTGCTGCAGCGCCGCGTCCAGGAACACGTCGGCCGGCACGAAGCAGACGACGAACTCCGGGCTCGGATCGAACCGCTCCCAGTACGCCTTGGCCGCCAGCTGGTCCACATGCGTGCGCAGGTGCCGGGCGTGCGCCTTGAGCCGGGCCGCCCGGGTCGCCTCGTCGCGGGCCTCGGACGCCTCCAGGAACCCGGAGAACGCGACCTTCGAGTCGACCACGACGTTCTTGCCGCCGGCCAGGTGCACGACCAGGTCCGGGCGCAGCAGGCCGTCCTCGCCGGCGACGGACGGCTGCTCGGTGAAGTCGCAGTGCTCCAGCATGCCCGCGGACTCCACCACCCGGCGCAGCTGCAGCTCGCCCCAGCGGCCGCGGATCTGCGGCGCGCGCAGGGCGGTGACCAGCTGCGCGGTCTCCGTACGCAGCTGCTCCGAGGTCTGCCGCATGGTCGCGACCTGCTCCAGCAGCGACGAGTACGCCCCCGCGCGGCCGCGCTCGACCTCGCGGATCTGCTGCTCGACCTTGCCCAGCGTGTCCCGCAGCGGCGCGACCAGGCCCTCGATCGCCTGCTGGCGCTTGTCCAGGTCGCCGCCGGCTTTCGTCGTCGCTTCTGCCAGTCGGGCCTCCGCGAGCTGGACGAACGCCTCGTTGTTGCGGGCCAGCGCCTCGCCCGACAACGCCGCGAACGTCTCCCGCAGCCGCTGGTCCCCGGCCCGCTCGGCGTCCAGGGCGGCCGCGCTCGCCGCCGCCTCGGCCTCGGCCCGCCGGGCCCGGGTCTCCAGCGCCTCCCGCTCCCGGTAGAGCCGGTCGCGCTCGTCGCGCAGGGCGTCCCGCTCGGCCGCCGCCCTGACGCCGGAGCCGCGGCCGAGGGTGACGCCCACGACCAGCCCGGCGACCGCGGTCAGCAGGGCGAGCAGCAGCGTGGTGACGTCCACCGACGCATGGTCCCCCCGCGACGGCGCCGCGCCGGGCAGGCCACCCGGCGCGTCGCCCGCCGGTCGGGCCGGCCGTCACACCTGGCCGGACCGTCATGGCATCCGGGCTCGACCAGGACGATCTTGCCCGGCACGCCGGCCCGGTCCAGCGCCCGCTGCAGCCCCCGCAGGTCGAACAGCTGTCCGACGCTCACGGTCACCGTGCCGTCCGGCTCGCGCTCGACCGCGTACGCGGGCGGGGTGCCGCCGGGGCCGGCGATCCCGGCGACGACGATGCCGTCGGCCACCGCGACCCCGGCCGCGACCGCCTGTCCACATCCGTAGGTGGGCGGACGGCGGGGGAGCGTTACGTCAGTAGACTCGATGGGCGTGGCACTCACCATCGGCATCGTCGGCCTGCCCAACGTGGGCAAGTCGACGCTGTTCAACGCGCTGACCAAGAACTCCGTGCTCGCGGCGAACTACCCGTACGCGACGATCGAGCCGAACGTCGGCGTGGTCGGCGTGCCCGACGCTCGGTTGGGAGCGCTCGCCAAGCTCTTCGACAGCGTCAAGACCGTGCCGGCGACGGTGTCGTTCGTGGACATCGCCGGGCTGGTCCGCGGGGCCAGCGAGGGGCAGGGGCTGGGCAACAAGTTCCTGGCCAACATCCGCGAGTCCAACGCGATCTGCCAGGTCATCCGGGCCTTCGGCGATCCCGACGTGGTGCACGTCGAGGGCCAGGTCTCGCCCAAGGACGACATCGAGACGATCAACACCGAGCTCGTGCTGGCCGACCTGCAGACCGTGGACAAGGCGCTGCCCCGGCTGGAGAAGGAAGCCCGGATCCAGAAGGACAAGGCGCCGGTGCTGGCGGCCGTACAGGAGGCGCGGTCCATCCTGGACAGTGGGCGGACGCTGTCGTCGGCCGGGATCGACATCGAGCCGCTGCGCGAGCTGTCGCTGCTGACCACCAAGCCGTTCCTGTACGTCTTCAACGTCGACGAGGCCGAGCTGGCCGACGCGCCCTACCTGGACTCGCTGCGGGCGCTGGTCGCCCCGGCCGAGGCGGTGTTCCTGGACGCGAAGGTCGAGTCCGAGCTGATCGACCTGCCGGCTGCGGACGCGGCCGAGCTGCTGGCCTCCATCGGCCAGGACGAGCCCGGGCTCGATCAGCTCGTCCGGGTCGGGTTCCGCACCCTGGGCCTGCAGACCTACCTCACCGCCGGTCCCAAGGAGTCCCGGGCCTGGACGATCCCGGTCGGCGCGACCGCCCCCGAGGCGGCCGGCGTCATCCACACCGACTTCCAGCGCGGCTTCATCAAGGCCGAGATCGTCTCGTACGACGACCTCATCGCCGCCGGCTCCGTCCCGGCCGCCCGCGCCGTCGGCAAGGCCCGCATCGAAGGCAAGGACTACCTCATGCGCGACGGCGACGTCGTCGAATTCCGCTTCAACGTCTGAGGTCGAGCTCGTTGTCCTCGGGGTCGGCGATCCGGTAGCGGTCCGGGGACTGGTCGAGGATCCGGCCGCCGGCGGCGACCGCGGTGTCGGCCCGCGCCCGGAGCTGGTCGGCGGGCAGCAGCAGTTCGAGGTGGATCCGGTTGCGCTGCCGCCGGCGTTCGGTCTCGCTGGGGTCCATGGGCTGGAGGTTGATGACCGGGTTGAGCTGCCGGGGGTCATACAGGTCGGACACCTGGGGGTCCTGGGAGGACGCGTAGCCGAGCGCGCCTCGCCAGAACGCGCCTCCGTCTCGTCCTCGAACTCTGACCCGGCGGTGGGTCAGAGGGTGGTGGATTCGCCCGGGGCGAGGAACAGGAGTTGATCCGATACGTCATGGGTCTCGAAGGCGGCCGGCAGCCCAGCGCGGTCGGCGGTGAAGTGGGCCCAGCCTTCGGTGTGGACGGGGATGATGCGGGCCGGGCGGAGGATCGCGGCCGCCCGGGCGGCCTGGTCGTTGGTCAGGGTCAGATAGGCGTCGAGCAGCGGCGTCCGGGCCGCGCCGGCGAACAGGACGGCGAGGTCGATCGGGCCGAGGTGGTCGACGACGGCCTGGACGATGGCCAGCGAGGCGTTGTCGCCGCTGACGTACATGGTGGGCAGGCCGTCGCCGTCCAGGACGAAGCCGGTGACCGGGCCGACCAAGTGCTCGGTGCCGTCCGGGCCGTGCTGCGCGGGCACGCCGACGATCCGCAGCTCGCCGCCGCCGGGGCGGGGCAGCGTGACGTGCCGCCAGTTAGGCAGCTCCTGGGCCGTCCCGCCGAGCCGCTCGGCCGCGGCCCCGGTCGTCAGCGTCAGCGGCGCGTCGGCGAGGAAGGCACGCCCGGCGTCGTCGAGGTTGTCCGGATGCTGGTCGTGCGAGAGCAGCACGGCGTCCACGGCGCCGATCTCCCCCGCCGGCACTGCCGGGCCGCGGGTCTTCCGCAGCGCCCGGCTGCCGATCGGATGGTCGCCGGGCGGGTCGAACGTCGGGTCGACCAGCAGCCGGACGCCGCCGATCTCGATCAGCGTGGTCGGCCCACCCACAAGCTGCACCCTCACGGAGGTCATGACGCGATCCTCGCCGCTCGCTCACTCCCGGCGGAAGGTGCCCTCGGCCTTCATCCGGCGCAGGAACGTGGCGAAGTCGGAAGCCTGCGGAGCGCCTCGTCCCGGTCCGGGGGCAGGGAGATCCCGAGCTCGCGTGCGGCGTCGTCCAGTGCCGCCGGGGAGACGCCCGTCATGCCGATCTCCGCTGGTCCGGTGCGATGATCCGTCCATGGGTACCCGGGTCCTCAGCGAGACCGACTTCGCCGCGCCGCCGGACGACCGGTGGTTCGAGGACTATGCGGCCGGCGCGGTCTACGAGTACGGCCACCTGTCGGTGACGGAGGAGGAGATCCTCGAGTTCGCCGGCCGGTACGACCCGCAGCCCATCCACGTCGACCGGGCGTACGCGGCGAGCGGGCCGTTCGGCGGGATCATCGGCAGCGGCTGGCAGTCGGGCAGCCTGGCGATGCGGCTGATCGCCGACCACTACCTGTCCCGGGTCGCCAGCCTGGCCTCGCCCGGGCTGGACGAGCTGCGCTGGCAGGTCCCGCTGCGCCCCGGTGACACGCTCCGGCTGCGGGTCACGATCCTGGAGACCCGGACATCGCGGTCCAGGCCGGACCGCGGCGTCGTCCTCACCGGCGCCGAGCTGCTCAACCAGGACGACGGCCGCCCGATCACCTTCCGCGCGACGAACTTCCTCCGCCGCCGCCCGGAGCCCCGGCTCAGCTCCGGGCGGTGATCTGCTGGACGGCCCAGCCGTTGCCGTCGGGGTCGGTGAAGTGCAGGAAGCCGACGTTGTTCAGCTCGTCGCCGTCGACGGCCGGGCGCAGCCCGTCCCGCGCGTACACCTGGACCTCGCCGGCGTCGACACCGCGCGCGGTCAGCTCCGCGTGCGCCTTCCGGATGTCCGGCACCACCAGCTGCAGGCCCTGCATCGAGCCCGGCGGCATCGCCACCACGGCGGTGCCGATGCAGATCGAGCAGCCCGAGCCGGGCGGCGTGAGCTGCACGATCCGGTTGTCCGCGCCGATCGTGGTGTCGTGGTCGACGGCGAATCCGAGCTGCGCCCAGTAGAACTCCTTGGCCGCGTCCACATCGGACACCGGCACGCACACGACCTCGAGCGTCCAGTTCATGCGCGGAGGCTACGGCATCTCGATGGTCTCGGCCCGCCG
>DASYKU010000083.1 GCA_035995165.1 Mycobacteriales bacterium | reverse complement strand
GGGCGGGTTCGGGATGAGAGGGAATTTCGGGAGGTGGTGGGGCGGCGGGTTCGGTTGCAGCGGCAGTGGTTGCGGATGGGGCAGCAGCAGGTCGCCGATGCGGCGCGGGTGAGCCGGAACTTCGTGAGCGCGATCGAGCGCGGGTCGCAGGGGTTGGATGCGTGGCGGCTCGGGCTGGTCGCGGATGCGCTCGGGGTGAGCGTGGACTGGGTGCTGGACCGGATCCCGGGACCGATCACCGTGCCGGGGCCGCGGCCTCGACCGCGCCTCTGACGGACCCGGCTCGCGGCCGCCCGTCAGCGGAAGCGGCGCAGCCGCAGGCTGTTGGTGACGACGAAGACCGACGAGAACGCCATCGCCGCGCCGGCGATCATCGGGTTGAGCAGGCCGACGGCGGCGAGCGGGATCCCGGCCACGTTGTAGGCGAAAGCCCAGAACAGGTTGCCCTTGATGATGCCGAGCGTGCGCCGCGACAGCCGGATCGCGTCGGCCGCGGCGCGCAGGTCGCCGCGGACGAGGGTGAGGTCGGATGCCTCGATCGCCACGTCCGTCCCGGTGCCGATGGCGAGGCCGAGGTCGGACTGGACCAGCGCGGCCGCGTCGTTCACGCCGTCGCCGACCATCGCGACGATCCGGCCCTCCGACTGCAGCTGCCGTACGGCCTCGACCTTGCCGGCCGGCAGCACCTCGGCGACGACTTCGTCGATCCCGACCTCCGCCGCCACCGTCCGGGCCGCAGCCGCGTTGTCGCCGGTGAGCAGGACCGGACGCAGCCCCAGCGCCCGCAGCTCCCGTACGGCCTGCGCTGAAGTGGGCTTCACCGTGTCGGCAACCAGCAGCAGCGCGCGCACCGCGCCGTCCCAGCCGACGAGCACCACGGTCCGGCCGGCCGCCTCACCCGCCGCCTTCGCCGCCGCGAACGCCGCGGGGACCGGGCCCACGTGCCGCTCCCGGCCGACGAGCACAATCCGACCCTCGACCGTCCCGCGGACGCCGAGGCCGGCCTCGGTGCCGAAGTCGCAGACCGCCGGTCGATCGGGCGCGGCCGCGGCGATCGCCTGCCCGACGGGGTGCTCGGACGCCGCCTCGACCGCGGCCGCGAGCCGGAGCACCTCGTCGGCGTCCTGACCCGGCGCGGGTACGACCTCGACGAGCGTCATGCGCCCGGTCGTGACGGTCCCGGTCTTGTCCAGCACGACCGTGTCGACGCGGCGGGTCTGCTCCAGCACCTCCGGCCCGCGGATGAGGATGCCGAGCTGCGCGCCTCGGCCGGTGCCGACCATCAACGCGGTCGGCGTGGCCAGGCCGAGCGCACACGGGCAGGCGATGACGAGCACGGCCACCGCGGCCGGGAACGCGGCACCGCTGTCCACGAACAGCCAGATCGCCAGCGTCAGCACGGCGATCCCGATCACCACCGGCACGAACACCGCCGAGACCCGGTCGGCCAGCCGCTGCACCGCGGCCTTGCCGGCCTGGGCCTGCTCGACCAGCCGGGCCATCTGTGCGAGCTGGGTGTCGGCGCCGATGCGGGTCGCCCGGACCACCAGGCGGCCGCCGGCGTTCACGGTGCCGCCCGCGACCGTGTCGCCTCGACCTACCTCGACCGGTGTCGATTCGCCGGTGAGCATGCTGGCGTCGATCGCCGACAGACCGTCGGTGACCTCGCCGTCGGTGGCGATCTTCTCGCCCGGCCGGACCACGAACTCGTCGCCGACCCGCAGCTCCTCGACCGCGATCCGCCGCTCGGCACCGTCACGCAGCACCGCGACGTCCTTCGCGCCGAGCCGGAGCAGAGCCCGCAGCGCGTCGCCGGAGCGACGCTTCGCCCGGGCCTCCGCGTACCGCCCGGCGAGCAGGAACGCGGTCACGCCGGCCGCGGTCTCCAGGTAGATCGTGCCGGTCGGGTCGCCGCGTTCGGGCAGCCAGCGGAAGCCCTCGGCCATGCCGGCCTCGCCCGCGGAGCCGAAGACGAGCGCGTACAGGGACCAGAGGTAGGCGGCGAGCGTGCCCATCGAGATCAGCGTGTCCATCGTGGCGGCACCGTGGCGCAGGTTCGCCCAGGCGGCGCGGTGGAAGGGCCAGCCGGCCCAGGCCACGACCGGTGTCGCCAAGGCCAGCGAGACCCACTGCCAGCCGTCGAACTGCAGCGCCGGCACCATCGACAACGCGACCACGGGCACGGCGAGCACGACCGCGAGGATCAGCCGCAGCCGCAGCACCCGGGACTCGTCCGGGGCCTCGGGCGTCGGCAGCTGGGCCGAGTAGCCGGCCGCCTCGACGGTCGCGACCAGATCGGCCTCGCTGACCGTACGCGGGAAGCTGACCCGAGCCCGCTCGGTCGCGTAGTTCACCGAGGCACTGACGCCGTCGAGCTTGTTGAGCTTGCGCTCGATCCGGCTGGCGCAGGACGCGCAGGTCATCCCGCCGATCGATAGCTCCAGCTCGCGATCGGTGTCGACGGTGGTTCGCTGCGTGAAAGTCACGACGCCGGCTCGACCACCTGGTAGCCGGCCTCGACGACCGCCGCCCGTACCGCGCTCTCCTCGGCCGCGCCGGTGACGGTCAGCCGGCCGCTGTCCAGGTCGACGTCGACCGCGGTCACACCCGGCACCTCGGAGACCTCCTCGGTCACCGAGCGGACGCAGTGCTCGCAGGTCATGCCCTCGACCGCGTACGTGCTGGTCATCGTCGTCTCCCCCGTGCTCTAGGACCGCACCAGACGGGCGATCGCCTCGGATGCCTCGCGGACCTTGTCGTCCGCCTCCTTGCCCCCGCGGGCGGCCGCGTCGAGCACGCAACCGGTGAGGTGCTCGTCGAGCAGCCCCAGCGAGAACGACTGCAGCGCGCGGGTCGCCGCGGAGACCTGGGTGAGGACGTCGATGCAGTACTTGTCCTCCTCGACCATCCGCTGCAGACCGCGAACCTGGCCTTCGATGCGGCGCAGTCGCCTCAGGTGGTCGTCCTTGGTCTCGCTGTAGCCGGGCATGGAGCCTCCTCGGTCTCAAGGCACACCATACCCCCCTAGGGTAGTCATCGCCACTGCTCAGGACCGGTACGGTGCGGGTGTGCGCGACATCGAGCGGCTGTACGAGGAGCTCCCGGCCTGGACCGCGACGCTCGCGGCCCTGGTCGCCGGGGCCGATCCGGCGACGCCGGTGCCGACCACGCCGGAGTGGAACCTGGCCCGGCTGGCCGGGCATGTGGGCGGCTCGTTCCGCTGGATGACCACGATCATCGCGACCCGGGCGACGGAGCCGGTGCGGCACCGGGACTCGCAGGGGCGCCCGACACCGGACGACCCGGCCGACCTGCCGGACTGGCTGCGGGAGGGCGCCGCCGAGCTGGTCGCGGCCGTCCGGTCGGCCGGGCCGTCGATGGTGGTCTGGTCCTGGGCGGGAGGCAGTGCGCCGACGTCGTTCTGGCTGCAGCGGATGACGTACGAGGTCGTGGTGCACGTCGCGGATGCGGCGCTGGCGCTGGAGCAGCCGGTGTCGATCGAGTCCTCGCTCGCGGCGGGCGGCGTGGACGAGTGGCTGGAGATCCTGCCGATCGTGCACTCGTACAAGGAGACGCGGGCGCTGGAGCCGGGTCGTTCGATTCACCTGCACGCGATCGACGGCGATCTCGGTCCGGCCGGCGAGTGGGTGCTGCGCGGGACGGTGGACGGGCTGACCTGGGAGCACGGGCACGTCAAGGCGGACGTGGCCGTCCGCGGTGGCGCCGGTTCGCTGTTCCTGCTGCTCAACCGACGGCTGCCGGCGGATGACCCGCGCTTCGAGATCCACGGCGACCGGCTGGTGCTCGACCGCTGGCTGGCGGCCTCGGTCTTCTAGCCCGCCCGCGGCGCGTACATGATCACGACGACGCCGACCAGGCAGATCAGCGCGCCGGCGATGTCGTACCGGTCCGGGTGGAAGCCGTCGAGGACCACGCCCCAGGCGAGCGATCCGACCACGAAGATCCCGCCGTACGCGGCCAGGATGCGGCCGAAGTTCGCGTCCGGCTGCAGCGTGGCGATGAAACCGTAGATCCCGAGCGCGAGGAGGCCGCCGCCGATCCAGGCGATCCCGCGGTGCTCCCGTACGCCCTGCCAGATCAGCCACGCACCGCCGATCTCGGCGATCGCCGCCAGCACGAACAACACCAACGACCGCGCCACCGTCACGGCGGCCAGCCTAGGAGCCGCCGGCTGCAGGCGCCGCCCAACCGCTCCCGTGCCGGGTCAGCGCCCTCGATCGCGGTCCCGGGACTTGCCGCCGTCTCCCGAACCTCCGAAACCGGCCCGGCGGAGCGCGTCCGCCATCGAGCCGGTCGGCTCCGGACGTCCGCGCTGGTCGCCGCCGCGGCTGTCCCGGCGATCGTCGCCGTCGCGGCGCTCGCCACCGCGACGCTCCCCGCCGCCCGCTCTGCCGCCGTCCCGGCTGGCACTCTCCCGGCCAGCACTCTCCCGGCCAGCGCTGTCCCGACCGCCGCCGTCCCGGCCAGCGCCGTCTCGACCAGCGCCGTCTCGACCAGCGCCGTCTCGGCCAGCGCCGCCCCGGCCGGCGCCGTCGCGACCACCCCGGGCGTCTCGCCCGTCGGGGCGATCACCGCGGGAGTTCCCAGCAGGAGCGCGACGGCCGGCGTCATCCGCCTTGGGTGCGGCGGCGGGCTTGGCTGAATTCGCATCCTGTGGGGCGTCCGCCGCGACGGGTGCTCCCGCCGCAGCCTTGGTCCCGGCCCGGCCGCCGCCCGGCCCGCGCCGGCGGTCGTTCCCACCCGGCCGAGCAGCCTCGCGACCAGCGCGTCCGCCTGGGCGCCGATCCTCCCGTGGCCGCCGCGCGGTCTCCTCCTCCAACCGCAGCGTCAGCCCGATCCGGTTGCGCGGGACGTCGACGTTGAGCACCTTGACCCGGACGACGTCGCCGGACTTCACCACGTCCCGCGGATCCGAGACGTACGAGTTCGACATCGCGGACACGTGCACCAAACCGTCCTGGTGCACGCCCACGTCGACGAATGCGCCGAACGCCGCGACGTTGGTCACCACGCCCTCCAGCACCATCCCGGGCTGTAGGTCGGCCACCTTCTCCACGCCCTCGGTGAACCGCGCGGTCTTGAACTCCGGTCGCGGATCCCGGCCCGGCTTCTCCAGCTCGGATAGGATGTCGGTCACCGTCGGCAGCCCGAAGAAATCATCGACGAAGTCGCCGGGCGCCAGCGAGCGCAGCACCGGTCCGTTGCCGAGCAGCGAACGCACATCCGTTCCGGTCGCGGACACGATCCGCCGCACCACCGGATAGGACTCGGGGTGGACGCTGGACCCGTCCAGCGGGTCCTCGCCGCGGACCCGGAGGAACCCGGCGCACAGCTCGAACGCCTTCGGCCCGAGCCGCGGCACCTCCTTCAGCGCCGTCCGCGCCGCGAACGGCCCGTTCGCATCCCGGTGCGCGACGATGCCCTCCGCCAGCGATGGCCCCACGCCGGACACTCTGGTCAGCAGCGGAACCGAGGCGGTGTTCACGTCGACGCCGACCGCGTTCACGCAGTCCTCGACCACCGTGTCCAGAGCGCGGGACAGCACCGGCTCCGGGATGTCGTGCTGGTACTGCCCCACGCCGATCGACTTCGGGTCGATCTTCACCAGCTCGGCCAACGGGTCCTGCAGCCGGCGGGCGATCGAGACGGCGCCACGCAACGAGACGTCCATCGAGGGCAGCTCACTCGACGCGTAGGCCGAGGCCGAGTAGACGGACGCGCCTGCCTCCGACACCACGATCTTGGTCAGCGGCAGCTCGGGGTTGCGCGAGATCAGATCGCCCGCGAGCTTGTCGGTCTCCCGGGACGCCGTCCCGTTGCCGATCGCGATCAGCTCGACATGATGCTCCTGCGCCAGCCGGGCCAGCGAGTCGAGCGCCGGATCCCACTGCCGGCGCGGCTCGTGCGGGTAGATCGTGTCGGTGGCGACCACCTTGCCGGTGCCGTCGACCACCGCGACCTTCACCCCGGTACGTAGACCCGGGTCCAGCCCGAGCGTGGGCCGGGCACCCGCCGGCGCGGCCAGCAGCAGATCGCGCAGGTTGTTGGCGAAGACGCGGGTCGCCTCGTCCTCGGCCCGCTGCCGCAGCCGTCCGCGCAGGTCCAGGTCGAGCCGGACCAGCAGCCTCGTCCGCCAGGCCCACCGGACGGTCTCGGCCAGCCAGGAATCCGCCGGCCGGCCCTGGTTGGAGACCCCGAAGCGAGCGGCGATCCGGACCTCGTACGGCCCCGGTCCCGCGCCGGACTCCGGAGCGTCCTCCGGGTTCAGATCCAGCTCCAGGACCTCTTCCTTCTCGCCCCGGAACAACGCCAGGATCCGGTGCGAGGGCAGCTTGACGAGCGGCTCGGAGAACTCGAAGTAGTCGGAGAACTTCGCCCCGGTCTGCTCCCGCCCCTCACGGACCTTCGAGACCGCCCGGCCCCGCGACCACATGTGCTCACGTAGCTCGCCGACCAGGTCTGCGTCCTCACCGAACCGCTCGGCCAGGATCGCCCGGGCGCCTTCCAGCGCCGCGGCCCCATCCGCCACCTCCTCGGTGACGAACCCGGCCGCAGCCGACGACGGATCGGTCGTCGGGTCGGACAGCAGCAGGTCGGCCAGCGGCTCCAGGCCCTGCTCGCGCGCGATCTGCGCCCTCGTCCGCCGGCGCGGCTTGTACGGCAGGTAGATGTCCTCCAGCCGTGCCTTCGACTCGGCGCCAAGGATCTGCGCCTCCAGCTCGGCGTCGAGCTTGCCCTGCGCGCGGACCGACTCGAGGATCGCCGCCCGGCGCTCCTCCAACTCCCGCAGATAGCGCAGCCGCTCCTCCAGGGTGCGCAACTGGGCATCGTCGAGCGCTCCGGTCACTTCCTTCCGGTAACGCGCGACGAAGGGGACGGTGGCGCCGCCGTCGAGCAGTTCGACGGCCGCGGTCACCTGTCCCTCCCGCACGCCGAGCTCCTCGGCGATGCGGCGGGCGACGATGGTCTGCTCCTTCTCAGGCACGGACGCGACCCTATAGCCGTCGCAGCGCCGATGCGTCCGCTCGTCCACAGGCCGAGCGACTGTCCACAGATCAGCGATTGCCTCTGCCTAGGTCCTCAGGACCGCCGGCATCCTCGTCCCGCGGGCGAGCAGGTGCGCGAACCAGGTGAGGAGGCCGAGGCTGATGACCGCCAGCACGATGTACACCGGGATCGTCCCGGCGCTGTCCCAGATCGTGTGCAGCGCCACGGCCAGCACGAAGACGGCAAGGAAGCGCAGCAGCGCGGCGCCCTTCCAGCCCTGGTCCGCGGCGTACCAGAGCGCGGTCGCGGTGAGGCCGGTCCAGGCCATGTGCGCGGCCGGGCTCAGCAGACCACGCAGCAGCAGGATGTCCTGCACGGCTCCCACGTTGCCCTTGGACGAGATCAACGTGACGAACGCGTACCCCATGGTCTCCAGTGCGGCGAAGCCGGCACCGGCCGCGACCCCGACCAGCAGACCGTCGGCGGGACGCCGATGCCTCCGCAGCACGACCAGCAGCACGACCGGGACGATCAGCTTGGCCGCCTCCTCGATGAGCCCGACCGCCACCATCGGGAGCACCCCGAGGCCCCGCAGCGTGTCGTACTCGAGTAGGCCGGCTGTGACCACCCCGACCAGGCCGCCCAGGAAGGCGACCACGCCGATCGTTCCGCCGCTGACGTCGTACGGGAGCCGCCGTCCCAGGACGAACGTGACGAACGACGCCGGCGCCACCGCCGCACCGAGCAGGATCAACGACGGGACCAGATTCGGGTTCTCGGTCTCGATCAGGACCCGGCGCACGATCTCGAACAGCGCCACGCCGCCGAGCAGTACGCCGAGCCAGGCCCATCCTCGTACCATTGCCGCCTCCTATAGCGCCGCCTCACAGCGGAATCTAGCCGAGCAGCTGGTCCACGAAGCACCATCGCCACGACTCCCCGGCCTCCGCCGAGCGCATCACCGGATGCCCGGCCCGCTCGTAGTGGACGCTCGCGTGCCGAGCCGGCGACGAGTCGCAACAGCCGACGTGCCCGCAGGTCAGGCACACCCGCAGATGGACCCAGGGCCCGTCGTCGGGAGTGTGGTCCTCACACACCCCCGGCGTCCGCGATGTCATCTCGGCCGGTGCCGCCCGCAGGTGCTCGCAATCGGTCGGGGAGGCTGGGACCTGACCGGCCCGCAGCAGGCGCCGGAAGAGGCCGAGCGGCTTGTCGTTCTGCTCGTCGGGCCGCGTCACGCCGACAAGTCTCGCGCATGCCGCGAGCCGCTCGCCGTCGCGTCGGCGCTGCCGCCGCAGTCAGCCGCAGACGTCACCGGCGTACGCGCCGTCCGGCCGGGCGCGGGTCACCTCACTGGACTCGGTCCGATCGAGCAACTTGCCGCACAACGCTGCGTACGCCGTCGCCGGGCTGAGCGACTGCGGCGGGGCAGCGGCGAGCCGTGCGGCCGGGCCACCGGCCGTCGTCGGCAGCACGAGGGCGAGCAGGCTGCCCTGGCTGAGCTCGACGGGCGCCTCCCGGCTCGGTCCGAGCGGGCGGACGACCGGCCAGCCACCGGGCGCCTGCAGGGTGCCGATCTGACGGCCCTCGGACACCGAGAACAGCGCCACCTTGGTGTCACCCTGGTCGCGCATCGCACGGGCCAGCGACGTGCGGTCCCGACCGGCGCCGGTCTCGGTATCCGGCAGCCAGGTCAGGCCCAGCACCATCCCGCTCGGGTCGAGCGCGACCCCGCGGTCCAGCGCCGAACGGGCCTCCCTGGGCACCGGGACCTGGGCCAGCACGCGGCCGGAGGTCACGTCCCAGACCCGCACCTCGGGCGCGGGACCCGAATCGACGAGCGAGGCGACACGTCCGCCGTCGGCCGAGGCCCCGACGGTGGTGGCCTTGTGCACCGCGCCGTTCAGGACCCTTGCCTGGCCACCGGCCATGTTCAGCACGGACAGCACCGAGCCGGGTCGCCGATTCGGGCTCGACGGCGGAACCTGCAGGACGGTGGCCAGCTCGCCCCCCGGGGCGAGCCAGAAGCCGGGTATGTCGTCCCAATGCCCCGCGATCTTGACCGGGGGCAGTGCACGGCCCGACCCGACCTGCCAGCGCAGCACGCGCCAGACTCCGTCGAAGCCCTGGGTGAGGGCGCCGACCACGTGGTCGGTGCCGTCGACGCTGAGCCGGGTCACGGCGCTGAGGGTGGGGTCCCAGATCGGGGCCTCCAGCACGATCCGGCCGGTCCGCAGGTCGTACGCGGTCACGCAGCCCTGCACTCGATCCGGCTCGGGAGCCGCGCAGGGCGTCCGCGGGGCTTCCGGGTCGAGCGGCCCGCTGGTGGTCCCGGCGAAGGCGGCGACCGTCCCACGGGCTCCCGCCGCGGCCAGGATCCTGTAGGACATGAGCGGCATCGGGTCCAGCAGGATCCGACCCACCGAGCCGCCGTCGATCCGGAACGCGGCCGGCTTCTGGTCCGCGGTGGTCGCGACCATGACCCGGCCGTCGGCGCTGACCTTGCCGGTGAGGTCGTAGGACGGGGAGGCGCTGTAGTCCGGCAGCACCGCGTCGGCGACCAACGTCGCCCGGCCGACCGACTCCACCGCCTTGTCCGCGGCGTCGGTGTGCCGGGTGCGGTAGCCGCGCAGCGCGAACAGCACCTTGCCGTACGGGTCCCGCAGCGCGGCCGGATGGCCGGCGCCGGCCTTGGCCGCGAGGTCGTTCGCGGCGCGGGACGCGGCACCGCGATCCCGGGCGACCACGAGGTAGGTGACGGCGAGGATCAGGACCAGCACGGCGACGGCGGTGCGGACCAGCATCGATCGGTGCCGGGTTCGGCCCCGTGCGAGGAAGCGACGCTCGGCCGGGCTCATCTGATCGGCGTGTTCGCCGGTCCAGCGCGATGCCGTCCGCAATTCGGCGCGCCCAGGCAATTTGCCGACCGGCCGATCGGCGTCCGACCATGCGCGCATCCGCTGGCGCAGAGTCTCCTGCCAGCGCCGGAAATCACGATTGCGGACAGCAAGTTCCGTCAGCCGCGACCAGTGCGCGACCAAGGACTCGTGCCCGAGCTCGACCGCGAAGGACGGACCGCCCTTCGCGGACTCGGTCTCGCTGAGCACGAGCAGCCGCTGGGTCGCCAGGCGGCAGGCGATGGCCCAGGCCTCCGGGTCCAGCTCGGACGGGAGCGCGGCGCGGCGGATGAAGCCGGATCCGTCCGGCAGCGGCCGGATCAGCTGCACCAGCAGCCGCTCCCCGGCCCGGCACTGCGCCGGGCTCAGCTCGGACCAGACCTCCTCGGCATGCTGGCCCGGCGCCGCATCGACCCGGCCGATCTCGTCGTACGCCAGGTGTCGGAGCCGGCCGTCGCGCTCCCGGTCCCAGAGGGCGGCCAGCGTGAACTGCAACAACGGGAGCCGGCCGGCGGCGATGCCCAGGTCGCCGAGCAGCCGGTCGGGCAACCCGGCCTCGAAGACGACCGAGTGCAGGCGTTCCACCGGCATCGTCACCAGCTCGCGCAGCTCGGCCCGGGTCGGCTCGGCCACCGACACCAGCCAGGGGTCGTCGACGAGCGGGGCCGTCGCCGGGTGCCGCAACGCCTCGCCGAGGAAGTCCGCCCGCAGCGCGGTGACCACGGCGAACGACCGGCCCCCGTTCAGCGCGCTGGTCAGCACCGCGCCGAACTCGGTCAGCTCGTCCGGCCGGGCACCTGCGAACACCTCCTCCAGTTGGTCCACCACCAGGACCAGCCGCTCGGCGCCCGCCCGGGCGAGCACGGCGGAGACGACCTCGGCGATCCGGCCGTACCGGAGCAGGTGCTCGAGCGCGGTCACCCGCTCCGCCCGGGCGACGGGATCGGCCGCCGCCGGCCCGGCCCGGTCCAGCGCGAGGGCCAGCGACCGCAGCGGGCTCGCCGACTCGGCCGGCCGGGTCACGGTCACCACCGTGTCGGTCCGGGTCCGCAGGGCCGGCATCAGGCCGGCGTGCAGCAGCGAGGACTTCCCCACCCCGGACGGTCCGAGCACGGTGACGACCGGCGCGACCCGGCTCAGCGCGTCGAGGCGGTCGACCAGCTCGGTCCGGCCGAAGAACGAGACCGCGTCCTGCTCCCGAAAGGCCCGGAGCCCGGGGAAAGGGCTGGCGATCCGGGCCTGCTCGGACAGCCGGGGCCACGCCGCGAACAGCGTCGCGGCCGGGACCATCCGAGCGCCCGGCGGATCGGCGATGACCATGCCGACAGCGACGCCAGCGTCCACGTCCCAGACCGGCGTCCCGGACAGGCCGCCGCCCGCGTCCTCGACGTCGATCCGCGCCAGGCCCGCCGCCTGCGTGCCCCGCAGCCGGCCTACGGAGTACGTGCCGGTGTGCTGGCCGACCGGGAAGCCGAGCAGCACGACCCGCCGGTCGAACGGGTGGTCCACCCGGGCCATCGGCAACGGCGCCGCGTCGCCCGGCGCCGGCCGGTCCAGCTGGAGGCCGGCAATGTCCTGCGACTCGCCGGCCAACCGGGACGGCGGGACCCAGCGGACGACCCGGGCCGGCAGCCGGCCGCCGGGGTCGAGCATCGGGAAGTCGATCTCGAGGACGGCCTCGGGCGGAACCACCGCCTCCGGCGCCCGCCCGAGCGCGAGGTTGACCACCTGCGTCGCGGTCACCAGATGATCCGGGGAAGCGAGGAACGCCGCCCCGACCGGGCGCCCACCGAGACCCCAGACCCGCGCGACGGCGGCATCCAGCGGAGCACCGTTCGACCCCATCAGCATCGAAGGTATCAGCGGCGTATCGCCCATCACCCCGCTCAACGGATACCACCCGCTGGGCCGGGAGGCCCTAGGCTCCGGGCACGTGACGGAGATCTGGCCTGGCTCGTTCGTTCCGGTCCCGCTCGGCGCCCATCCGCAGGACGGCGGTACGACCTTCGCCGTCTCCTCGGACGTGGCGACAGCGGTGACCCTGTGCTTGTTCGACGAGAACGGTGCGGAGGAAAGACTCGCCATGCCCGCGTACGACGCGGGTGTCTGGCGTGGCTTCGTGCCGGGCGTCGGACCGGGCCGGCGGTACGGCTATCGCGTCACCGGCCCCTACGATCCCGGCTCCGGAGCACGCTGCAACCCGGCCAAGCTCCTGCTCGACCCGTACGCGCGGGCGATCGACGGGGACGTGCGTTGGGATCCGTCGTTGCTCGGCGACGACCCGGGCGACTCGGCCGGGGCGGCGCCGCGCTCGCTGGTGGTGGACACCGCCTTCGACTGGGGCGACGACGCGGCGCCGCGGACGCCGTACGGGCGGTCCGTGATCTACGAGACGCACGTCAAGGGCATCACCGCCCGGCACCCGGACGTGCCGGAGGACCAGCGCGGGACCTATGCCGGCCTGGCCCACCCGGCGGTGATCGAGCACCTGAACACGCTCGGGGTGACGGCGGTCGAGCTGCTGCCGGTACATCACTCGCTGACCAACGGCATCCTCGCCGACGCCGGCAAGGTCAACTACTGGGGCTACGACACGATCGGTTACTTCGCGCCGCACGCGCCGTACTCGGCCGCGGTGCGGGCCGGGCGCGCCGGTGGGCAGGTGGCCGAGTTCCAGAGCATGGTGAAGGCGCTGCACGCAGCCGGCCTCGAAGTGATCCTCGACGTCGTCTTCAACCACACCGCCGAGGGCAACGAGCGGGGTCCGACGCTGTGCTTCCGCGGGCTGGACAACGCCGGCTACTACCGGCTGGTGCCGGGCGACCGCGCCCACTACTTCGACACCACCGGCACCGGGAACAGCCTCGACACCGGGCAGCCGGACTGCCTGCGACTGGTGCTGGACTCGCTGCGGTTCTGGGTCACCGAGTATCGCGTGGACGGGTTCCGGTTCGACCTCGCGCCGACGCTGGCCCGGCAGGACGGCACCTTCACCCGGCTGTCGGACTTCTTCGACGCGATGCACCAGGACCCGGTCGTCTCCCAGATCAAGCTCATCGCCGAGCCCTGGGACGTCAACCAGCCCGACTCGTACGACGTGGGTCGCTTCCCGCCGGGCTGGACGGAGTGGAACGGGCGGTACCGGGACACCGTGCGGTCGTTCTGGCGCAGCGACGAGGGCACGCTCGCCGACCTCGGCACCCGGGTCACCGGCTCCCCCGACCTCTACGGCCCGGCCCGCAACCGGCCGTCCGCGTCGGTGAACATCCTCACCACCCACGACGGCTTCACCTTGCGCGACCTGGTCTCCTACGACCACAAGCACAACGACGACAACGTGCCGGATCCCGGTGGTGCCGACGACAACCGGTCCTGGAGCTGCGGCGCCGAGGGGCCGACCGACGACCCCGAGGTGAACGCGCTGCGGGCCCGGCAGTCGCGGGCGTTGCTGGCGACACTGTTCCTGTCCCGCGGCGTGCCGATGCTGCTCGGCGGGGACGAGATGGGACGCACCCAGGGCGGCAACAACAACGCGTACTGCCAGGACAACGAGGTGTCCTGGTACGACTGGTCCGCGGTCGACACCGAACTGCTGGACTTCACCCGGCGGCTCATCGCCTTCCGGAAGGCGCACGCGGTGCTGCGGCGGCGGCGCTACCTGACCCCGGACGACATGCGCTGGTACACGCCGGCCGGGACGTCGATGACGGACGAGGACTGGGCCTGGTCGCGGACGGTCGTGGCGCACGTCGACGGCGGCGTCACCCCGGACGTGGACGAGCGGGGACGGCCCGAGCTGGACGACGACCTGCTGGTCGCGGTCAACGGCTGGTGGGAGGAGGTCGAGGTCACCGTTCCGGCGATCGGGCGGCCGGCACACTGGATGCTGGAGTTCGACACGTACGGGGCCTCGCCGGTGGGGACGACCGTCGCGGGCGAGACGTTCCCGCTACGGCCGCGGTCCCTCGTCGTCCTGCGCGCGCCGCGCTAGCCGGGTCAGACCAGACGGCGGCCGTCGACCACGACCGTGTGCACGTCGGCGGACGACGCCGCGAACACGACCTGGGCCGGCTCCGCGGTCGCGTCCAGGCTGACCGCGACGAGGTCGGCCCGCGCGCCCGCTTCGAGGCGGCCCGCGTCGGGCCAGCCGAGCGCGTCGTGCGCGGTGGCCGCGTCGATCAGGGACGCGGGCGTGAGGACGCCGCGGCGACCGGTCGCCAGCCGCTGGTGCAGCTCCAGGTCGCGCGCCTCGGCCAGCAGGTCCGCGCGGACGTGCTGGTCGCTGCCGAGCGACAGCCTGACCCCGGCGCGGTGCAGGGCCTCGGCCGGACCGATGCCGTCGGCCAGGTCGGCCTCGGTCGAGGGGCAGAAGCACACGCCGGTGCCCGAGGAGGCCAAGGTGTCGATATCGGCCGGGGTCAGGTGCGTCCCGTGGACGGCCGTGGTGCGGCCGGACAGGACACCGTGCGCGGCCAGCAGGGCGGTCGGCGTGACGCCGTGGACGGCCAGGCAGGCCTCGTTCTCGGCCCGCGGCTCGGACAGGTGCACGTGCAGCGGTCCGGCGACACCGGCCACTGTGGACAGTGCAGCGGGCGGGACCGCCCGGACGGAGTGCACGGCGGCGCCGACCAGGAAGCCGGAGGACGGCCCGAGCGCGGAGACCCGGGCGGCCCAGGCGTCCGCGTCCGCGTCGCCGAACCGGAGCTGCGCGCCGTCCAACGGGAGATACCCGGAGGCGGTCAGCCCGCCCGCGAGGTAGCAGGTGTCCAGCAACGTCAGCCGGACGCCGACGTCGGCGGCGGCCTGCCGCAGTGCCTCGCCCATCGCGTTCGGGTCGGCGTACGGAATCCCGCCGGGGCCGTGGTGCAGGTAGTGGAACTCACCGACCGTGGTGACCCCGGCCCGCAGCAGCTCCGCGTACGTCTCCCGGGCCAGCGCGAGGTACGAGTCGGGGTCCAGCCGCTCGGCCACCGCGTACATGGCCTCGCGCCACGACCAGAAGGTGCCACCGCCGTCGTGAGTGCGCCCCCGCAGCGCCCGATGGAACGCGTGCCCGTGCACGTCCGCGAACCCGGGCAGCACGACGCCGGCCAGCCGGTGCGAGCCGCCCGGGCTGGTGCCGGCGGTGACCGAATGGAACCGTCCGCCCTCGATGATGAGCGTGACCCCGGACGCAACCCCACCCGGCAGCCACGCGTGCTCGGCCCAATAGGACGCGGTCACGCCGCGAGGTCCTCGATCACCGCGGCCAGCGCGTCGATCCCGGCCAGGCAGTCGTCGCGCTCGGCGTGCTCGGCCGGGGAATGGGAGACGCCGGTCGGGTTGCGGACGAACAGCATCGCGGCCGGGATCCCGGCCGCGGCCAGGATGCCGGCGTCGTGCCCGGCACCGGTCGGCAGCACCGGTGCATCCCCGAGCAGCCGGGACAGCCGGGTCACCAGCTCCGGCGCGAACCGGGTGTCTTCGGTGAAGGATTCCTGCACCGGCGGCACGCCCGCGGCGCGACCGACGTCGGCGGCGACCTCCGCGGCGGCCGGGCCGCGGGCGTCCAGCCAGGCGGTGACCGCGGACGGGATGGCGTTCACCCCGTTCGGCGCGACCGTGACCTTTCCCACCGTGGCGACGCAGTCCCGCGCGGTCGCCGACGACCGGGCCGTCGTGATCGCCGCGGCCAGGTCGAGCATCGGATCGTGGCGGTCGGCCAACCGGGTCGTGCCGGCGTGGTTGGCCTCACCGGCCAGGTCCAGCCGCCACCGGCCATGGGCCCAGATCGAGGAGCCGACCGCGACCGGCCGGTCCAGGTCGACCAGCCCGCGACCCTGCTCGACGTGCAACTCGACGAAGGCGCCGACCCGGGCGAGCGTCTCCTCGTCCCGCCCGACGGCGTCCGGTCGGAAGCCGGCCGTCCGCATAGCCGCCGCCATCGTCTCGCCGTCACCGTCGGTGAGACCGAGGCCGCGCGCGGCCGCCAGCGCTCCGGTGAGCAGGCGCGACCCGGCGCAGGCGACGCCGAAGCGGGCGCCCTCCTCGTCACCGAAACAGGCGACCGCGATCGGCCGGGACGGGCGGAAGCCCTTCTCCCGCAGGGCGTCCAGCGCGCAGAACGCCGACACCACGCCGAGCGGGCCGTCGAACGCGCCGCCGTCGGGAACGGAGTCCAGATGAGAGCCCATCACCACACCGGGGCCATCGCCGGTGCTCCACCAGGCCCACTGGTTCCCGGCGCGGTCCACGACGAGGTCGAGTCCACGCGCCGCGGCCTCGCCGGCGAACCACTCCCGGAGTGCGGAATCCACCGGCGTCCAGGCGTAACGCCGGTAGCCACCGGAAGAGGCAGAACCGATCGGAGCCAGCGCCGACCACAACGTGTCAAAGCTCATCCGAGCAGTATTACCCGGGCCTCGTGCCGAGTGGGGACGGCACATTCACCGTCGATTAGACGGTGATGACAAGCGAGATGAGACGACGGTGCGTCAGCCGTTCGCTTCCTGGAACTTGGTCACCAGATCGGCCGGCACCCGCCCGCGCGCGCTGACCTCGAGGCCCTGCTCCTCGGCCCAGGCCCGCACGGCCTTCGGGTCATAGTCGCGACGTGCCGAGGTCGCCGCCGCCGTACGCGTACGGCCGCCGCGGGAACCGCCGCCGACCCGCCGGCCCGCGTCGACGTACTTGCCGACCACCGCCCGCAGTGCCTGCGCATTCTTCTCGCCGAGATCGATCTCGTAGTCCTGGTTGTCCAGGCCGAAGCGGACGGTCTCGCCCTTACCCTCTGCGATGGACTTGCCGTCGAGGTCGTCGGTCAACTGGACGACTGTGCGCTGCGCCACGGTAATTGGCCTTTCCTGTCCGGCGACAATTACCTGAATGGTCTTCGGTTTGCACGCATTCGTCAAATCGGCGCGCGCCAAGAATGGTGAGAGAGGCAATCTTCGGTCCTGCTGAACCAGGATCGGACCGGCTGCGCGAAGATCGGCCCCGGTGTCCACTGTGGACCAGCGGACCTCAGTGCAGCCGGGTCACGACCTGGTCGATGAACCCGTACGCCTTGGCCTCCTCGGCCGTGAACCACCGGTCCCGGTCGGCGTCCGTGGTGATCTGCTCGACCGTCTGGCCGGTCTGCTGCGCGGTCAGCTCGGCCATCTCCCGCTTGGTCAGCCGGAACTGCTCGGCCTGGATCGCGATGTCCGATGCCGTACCGCCGATTCCGGCCGAGGGCTGGTGCATGACGATCTTGGTGTGCGGCAGCGCGTACCGCTTGCCCGGCGTGCCCGAGGACAGCAGGAACTGCCCCATCGACCCGGCCAGGCCCAGCGCCCAGGTCGACACGTCCGGCGCGATGAGCTGCATCGTGTCGTAGACGGCCATACCGGCAGTCACCGATCCGCCGGGCGAGTTGATGTAGAAGGTGATGTCCCGCCTGGGGTCCTCGGCCGCGAGCAGCAGCAGCTGGGCCGTGATCTTGTTGGCGATGTCGTCGTCGACAGCCGAGCCGAGGAAGACGATCCGTTCGCCCAGCAGGCGTTCGTAGACGGCGTCCGACAGTGACGGTGCGGACGGCGTCCGCATGACGGGATCTGCCATGCACAGACCCTAGGTCGGCTCCACCCAAGGAGCTCCACCTGTTCGCGCTCAGCGCACCAGACCCGAGGCCGCCCGGCGCGCTCCAGCGCGGCCTGCACCCGGTCCGGGGTCGCCCGTGCGGGCTCAACGACGACCGGTGGTCGAGCACCGGGCCAGCAGCCGCCGTACCGAACCCGGCGGACGGGAGAAGGGCCGGGCGATAGCGGCTCAGAACCCGCCAGCAGCCGCCGTACCGAACCCGGGCGGACGGGAGAAGGGCCGGGCGTCAGCGGCTCGCAGTCCGCCGGCAGCGCCGGACCGAACCCGGGCGGGGCGTCAGCGGCTCAGAGCCCGCCGGCGACGCGAAGGACCGTGCCGGTCGTGTACGCCGCGTCCGGACCGAGCAGGAACGCGATCGTCGGCGCGATCTCCTCCGGCTGACCGGCCCGCCCGAGCGGGATCCGCGCGGCCGCCGCCGCCGGGCGGTCCGGCTGGCCCGCCGCCGCGTGGATGTCGGTGAAGACGATGCCCGGCGCGACCGCGTTGACCCGGATGCCGTCGCCCGCCAGTTCCTTGGACAGCCCCATCGTCAGCGCGTCGATGCCGGCCTTCGCCGCCGCGTAGTGGACGTACTCGTGCGGGGAGCCGAGGGTCGCCGCGGCCGAGGAGATGTTGACGATCGCGCCACCCGCGCCGCCGCGCCGGGTCGACATCACCTGCGCGGCCTTGCGGGCGCACAGGATGCTGCCGAGCAGGTTCACGTCCAGCACCGATCGGATGATCTCGATCGGGGTGTCGGCCAGGTCGCCGATGTGCGCGGTCAGCCCGGCGCTGTTGACCAGCCCGGTCACGGGGCCCAGTGTCGCGGCCGCGTCGAACAGGGAGTCCACTTCGGACGGTTCGTCGACCGAGGCCCGGACGGCGATCGCCCGCACCCCGAGGGCGAGGACGGCGGTGACGACGTCGGAGGCCGCACGAGAGTCCACGCGGTAGTTGACGACCAGGTCGTGCCCGGCCCGGGCCAGGTGCAGCGCGGTCGCGGCGCCGATCCCGCGCCCTCCCCCGGTGATGATCGTGAGCGGCATGCGCCCGATCCTTCCCCAGCCGGGTCGCGGGTCCGCACCGGAGGCCGGCCACGCCCAGACCGCGAGGCCAGCCACGCCCAGACCGCGAGGCCAGCCACGCCCAGACCGCGATGCCGGCCACGCCCAGACGCGAGGCGCGCCGGCGCGCCCGGGCCGGACGGAATCAGCCGGCGAGGGTGTCCAGGACCTGCTGGCCGTACTTGCGCAGCTTGTTCTCCCCGATCCCACTGATCGCCCCGACGGCGTCCAGCGTCCCGGGCTGCTCCAGTGCGATCTGCCGCAGCGTCGCGTCGTGGAAGACCACGTACGCCGGCACGCCCTCCTCCTTCGCCATCGCCGCCCGCCAGGCCCGCAGGCGCTCGAACACCGGCGCCAGCTCGGCCGGCAGCTCAGCGACCGCGACCGCGGCCGCCGCCCGCCGGGAGGAGGAGGACCGCGCCGGCCGAGCCGCCTCCCGCCGCATCATCACGGTCCGCTTCCCGCCCAGCACCTCGGAGCTGCCCGGCGTCAACGCCAGCGTCTGGTGCTCCCCCGACACGGCCAGCAGCCCCTGGGCCAGCAGCTGCCGGGCCACCCCGCGCCACTCCGGCTCCCGCAGCTCGGTCCCGATGCCGAACGTGGACAGCGAGTCGTGCTTCCACTGGGTGATCTTGTCCGTGGTCCGCCCGAGCAGGATGTCGACGGACTGCCCGACCCCGAAGCGCTGGTTGCGCTCGTGCTGCAGGCGCCAGACCGTGGACAGCAGCTTCTGCGCCGGCACCGTGCCGTCCCAGGACTCCGGCGGTACCAGGCAGGTGTCGCAGTTCCCGCACGGCCCGCTCTCCTGCCCGAAGTACGCCAGCAGCCGCACCCGCCGGCAGTCCACGGCCTCGCAGAGCGAGAGCATCGCGTCCAGGTGGGTGCCCAGCATCCGGCGGTGGGCCAGGTCGCCCTCGGAGGAGTCGATCATCCGCCGCTGCTGCACGACGTCCTGCAGCCCGTACGCGAGCCAGGCCGTCGCCGGCAGCCCGTCCCGCCCGGCCCGGCCGGTCTCCTGGTAGTAGCCCTCGACCGACTTGGGCAGGTCGAGGTGGGCCACGAACCGCACGTCGGGCTTGTCGATCCCCATCCCGAACGCGATCGTCGCGACGATCACCAGCCCGTCCTCGCGCAGGAACCGCGACTGGTTCTCCGACCGGTCGATCGAGGAGAGCCCGGCGTGGTACGGCAGCGCCGGAATCCCGTTCTTGACCAGGAACTCCGCGGTCTTGTCCACCGACGCCCGGGACAGGCAGTAGACGATCCCGGCGTCCCCGGCGTGCTCCTTGCGCAGCAGGTCCAGCAGCTGCCGGCGGGGGTCGTCCTTGGGCACGATCCGGTACTGGATGTTGGGCCGGTCGAAGCTGGCCACGAAGTGCTTGGCCGCACCCAGGTCCAACCGCGACGTGATCTCCGCGTGGGTGGCCGAGGTCGCGGTCGCGGTCAGCGCGATCCGCGGCACCGCGGGCCAGCGCTCGTGCAGCATCGACAGGGCCAGGTAGTCGGGCCGGAAGTCGTGCCCCCACTGGGCCACGCAGTGGGCCTCGTCGATCGCGAACAACGCGATCTTGCCCTCCTCCAGCAGCCGCAGCGTGGCCGGTGACCGCAGCGCCTCCGGAGCCAGGTAGAGGAGGTCCAGTGAACCGGCCCGGAACTCCGCCGAGACCAGCCGCCGCTCGTCCGGGGCCTGGGTCGAGTTGAGGAAGCCGGCCCGGACGCCGAGCGCCCGCAGCGCGTCGACCTGGTCCTGCATGAGCGCGATGAGCGGGGAGATCACCACGCCGACGCCGTCCCGGGCCAGCGCCGGGATCTGGTAGCACAGCGACTTGCCGCCGCCGGTCGGCATGAGCACGAGCGCGTCCCCGCCGCTCACGACGTGCTCGATGATCTCCTGCTGCCCGGTCCGGAACGCGTCGTACCCGAAGATCCGCCGCAGCAGTTCGTCCGTCCCGGCCACCGCGCGAGTGTACGAGCGGACGAACCACAGGGCCGGACGCCTGTGGACGACCCGGTTCGTCCGGATTCGGCCATCGAGTGCCGCGCTGAACCAATCGTTGACGTCTCGTTGGCACGTCTGCAATATTCAGACGGACTTACGCAGGAACCGAACAACGCGACTAGAACAGCGCATCGTATCGCGCAACTACAGAACTCCGCGCGCCGGCCCCCGCCGTCCTGATCCCTCGCCGGGTGCAGCGGCCGCTTCTCTCACCCCCTGCCGTTCCAGAGAGGGAACGCGATGAGAAAGAAGCACCTCAGCTGGGGAGTGGTCGCCGCGATGCTCGCGTCGGGCCTGCTCGCCACCGCCGTACCGGCCCTGTCCGCCCAGGCCGCCGGAGGTCCCAACCTCGCCGCCGGCAAGACCGCCACCGCCAGCAGCTCGACGGCCGAACGGGTCGCGAGCACCGTCACCGACTCCAGCGCCGACACCTACTGGGAGAGCACCAACGGCGCCTTCCCGCAGTTCGTCCAGGTCGACCTGGGCAGCGCGGCCGGCGTCGACCAGGTCGTGCTCAAGCTGCCGTCGACCTGGGAGGCCCGGACCGAGACGCTCTCGGTGCAGGGCAGCACGACCGGCACCACGTTCTCGACCCTGGCCGCGAGCGCCGGCGTCCAGTTCGGGCCGGCCAACGGCAACCGGGCGGTGATCAACTTCGCCGCGGCCTCGACCCGCTTCGTCCGGATCAACCTGACCGCCAACACCACCTGGCCGGCGGCCCAGATCGCCGAGCTGGAGGTGTACGGCGCGGCCGCGGCCAGCCCGAACCTGGCCGCCGGCAAGGCCGCCGGCGCGAGCAGCGTCACCCAGGACAAGGTCGCCGCCAACGTCACCGACGGCAACACCACGACGTACTGGGAGAGCACCAACGGGGTCTTCCCGCAGTGGGTCCAGGTCGACCTCGGCGCCTCGGTGCCGGTCAACCAGGTCGTGCTGCGGTTGCCGCCGACCTGGGAGACCCGGACCGAGACCCTGTCCGTACAGGGCAGCGCGACCGGGACGACGTTCACCGACCTGGTCGCGTCGGCGCCGCGGACGTTCACCCCGGCGACCGGGGACGCCGTGACGATCAGCTTCGCCGCCGCGACCACCCGCTTCGTCCGGATCAACGTCACCGCCAACACCGGCTGGCCGGCGGCCCAGATCGCCGAGCTGGAGGCGTACGGACCGTCCACAGGCGACACCGTCGCGCCGACCGCGCCCGGCGGCCTGGCGTTCACCCAGCCGACCGCGGACACGATCCGGCTGACCTGGACCGCGTCCACCGACAACGTCGGCGTCACCGGCTACGACGTGTTCGCCAACGGCACCCTGCTCACCAGCGTCGGCACCGTGCTGACGTTCACCGACACCCGGCCGGCGAGCCAGCTGGTGAACTACTTCGTCCGGGCCCGCGACGCGGCCGGAAACCAGTCCGCCAACAGCAACACCGTCACCCGCACCGGCACCACCGGGGACACGAGCGCCCCGACCGCGCCCGGCGGCCTCGCCTTCACGCAACCGACCGCGACCACGATCCGGCTGACCTGGACGGCGTCCAGCGACAACGTCGGCGTCACCGCGTACGACGTGGTCGCCAACGGCGCCGTCCGCGGCACCGTCGCCGGCACCGTGCTCACCTTCACCGACACCCAGCCCGCCACCGCCACCGTCTCGTACGTCGTCCGGGCCCGGGACGCGGCCGGCAACAGCTCCCCGCAGAGCAACACCGTCACCCGGACCGGCAGCGCCGGCGCCGGGTCCAACCTCGCGATCGGCAAGCCGATCACCGCGTCGTCCACGATCTTCACGTTCGTGGCCGGGAACGCGAACGACAACGACGCCACCACGTACTGGGAGGCGAACGCGGGAACGTTCCCGAACACGCTGACCGTCGCGCTCGGCTCGAACGCGGTGCTGAGCAGCGTCGTGCTCAAGCTCAACCCGGACCCGGTCTGGTCGACCCGGACCCAGACCATCGAGGTGCTCGGCCGCGGCCAGAACGGCGGCGCCTTCACGACGCTCGCACCGTCCACTGTGTACACATTCAACCCCGCGACCGGGAACACCGTCACGATCCCGGTGTCCGCGACCGCCGCCGACGTGCAGCTGCGGATCACCTCCAACAGCGGCTCGACCGGGGGCCAGATCGCCGAGTTCCAGGTGGTCGGCGTGCCCGCGCCCAACCCGGACCTCACCGTCACCGCGCTGACCGCGAGCCCGGCCGCGCCGGTGGAGACCGACCCGATCACGCTGACCGCGACGGTGCGCAACGCCGGCACCGCGGCGTCCGGCGCGACGACCGTGAACTTCTACCTCGGCACCACCCGGGTCGGCACCGCCGCCGTCGCGGGCCTGGCCGCCGGGGCGACCGCGACGGTGCCGGCGAACATCGGCACCCGGACGGCCGGGACGTACCAGCCGATCGCGAAGGTCGACGAGGCCAACGCGGTCATCGAGCAGGACGAGAACAACAACAGCTTCACCAGCGCCACCACCCTGGTGGTCGCGCCGGTGTCCTCTTCGGACCTGGTGCCGGTGGCGGCGTGGACGCCGGGCAACCCCGCCGGCGGCAACACGGTCACGTTCACCGTCGCGCTGAAGAACCAGGGCACGATCGCCTCGGCCGCCGGCGCGCACGCCATCACGCTCACCGTCCGCAACGACGCCGGCACCGCGGTGGCGTCGCTGGCCGGCTCGTTCACCGGGGCGATCGCGGCCGGGGCCTCGTCGGCACCGGTGACGGTCGGCACCTGGGTCGCCGTCAACGGCCGCTTCACCGTCCGGGCCACGGTGGCCACGGACGCGAACGAGCTGCCGATCAAGCAGGGCAACAACACCGTGGAGCAGTCGCTGTTCGTCGGCCGCGGCGCCAACATGCCGTACGACACGTACGAGGCCGAGGACGGCGTGCTCGGCGGCGGGGCCACCGTCGTCGGTCCCAACCGGGCCATCGGCGACCTCGCCGGGGAGGCGTCCGGCCGCAAGGCGGTCCGGCTGACCACCACCGGCGCGTCGGTCGAGTTCACCACCCGGGCCAGCACCAACACGCTCGTCACCCGCTTCTCCATCCCGGACTCCGCGGGCGGCGGCGGCACCGACGCCACCCTGAACGTGTACGTCGACGGCGTCCTGCTCAGGCCCATCAGCCTGACGTCCCACTTCGCCTGGCTGTACGGCCTGGAGACCCAGCCCGGCAACAGCCCGGGCACCGGCCCCCGGCACATCTACGACGAGGCCAACCTCATGCTCGGCACGACCGTCGCGGCCGGGCACCGGATCCGGCTGCAGAAGGACGCGGCCAACACCTCGTCGTACGCGATCGACTTCGTCGACCTGGAGCAGGCGACGCCGGTCGCGAACCCGGACCCGGCCCACCTGACCGTGCCGACCGGGTTCACCCAGCAGGACGTGCAGAACGCGCTGGACAAGGCCCGGCAGGACCCGACCCTCACCGGCGTCTACCTGCCGGCCGGGGACTACTCGGTCTCCAGCAAGCTGACCGTGTTCGGCAAGGCGGTCCGGGTGGTCGGGGCCGGTCCCTGGTTCACCCGCTTCGTCGCGCCGACGACGATCGAGAACACCGACGTCGGCTTCAGCGCCCAGTCCACGGCGTCGGGGTCGTCGTTCAGCGGGTTCGCCGTGTTCGGCAACTACACCAGCCGGATCGACGGCCCGGGCAAGGTGTTCGACTTCAACGGCATCAGCAACGTGACGATCGACAACATCTGGGTCGAGCACATGATCGTCATGTACTGGGGCACGAACACCGACCACAACACCATCGAGAACTCCCGGATCCGGGACACGTTCGCCGACGGCATCAACATCACCAACAACTCGACCGACAACCACGTCGTCAACAACGAGGCCCGGGCCACCGGGGACGACTCGTTCGCCATCTTCAACGCGACCGACATCGCCGCGGGCGACGAGACGAACAACCTCTTCGAGAACCTCACCTCGAAGCTGACCTGGCGGGCCGCGGGCATCGCCGTCTACGGCGGCTTCAACAACACCTTCCGCAACGTGCTCGTGGCCGACACCCTGGCCGGCTCGGGCGCCACGATCAGCTCGCTGGACTTCGGCATCTCGATGAACGGCTTCGGGGCGACGCCGCCGACCACGGTGGACAACGTCTCGTTCGTCCGGGCCGGCGGGCACTTCTTCGGCAACCAGACCTTCCCCGCGATCTGGCTGTTCTCCGCGTCGAAGGTCTTCCAGGGGATCCGGGTGTCCAATGTGGACATCGTCGACCCGACGTACAGCGGGATCATGTTCCAGACCAACTACGTGGGGAGCGCGCCGCAGAACCCGGTGACCGACACCGTGTTCACCAACATCTCGATCAGCGGCGCGGTGAAGAGCGGTGACGCGTTCGACGCCAAGTCCGGCTTCGGGATCTGGGTCAACGAGCTGCCCGAGCCGGGTCAGGGCCCGGCGGTCGGCTCGGCCACCTTCCACACGCTGCGGGAGGCGAACAACTTCCAGGACATCAAGAACACGACGACGACCTTCACGCTGAACATCAGTTGACCTGGAGGGGTGCCGTTCGCAGCGGGACGGCACCCCTCCAGCCCGTGCTACTTGACCTCGTCGAGCTTCCCGGTGGCGACGTCGAACACGAACCCGCGTACGGAGTCGGTGTGCGGGACGAACGGGCTGGTCGTGATCCGGGCCATCGACTGCCGGACGTCGGCCTCCAGGTCCGAGAACGCCTCGGCCGACCAGTGCGGCTTGATGCCGACCTCGGCGTGGATCGACGCCTTGAAGTCGTCGTCGGTGAACGTGAGCATCCCGCAGTCGGTGTGGTGGATCAGGATTATCTCGATGGTGCCGAGCAGCCGCTGGCTGATGGTCAGCGAACGGATCTCGTCGTCGGTCACCACGCCCCCGGCGTTGCGGATCACGTGGGCGTCGCCCTCGTGCAGCCCGAGGATCCGGTAGACGTCCAGTCGGGCGTCCATGCAGGCGACGACGGCGACGTGCCTGGCCGGCGGCAGCGGCAGCGGGCCGGTGAAACTGGCGGCGTACTCGGCGTTGTTGGCGAGCAGCTCATCGGTGACGGTCATGATCCCTTGGTACCACCAATTCCCTACCAGATCAGTCGGGAATAATCTCGACCAGCTCAGCATGCTTGGCCGGCACGCCGTCGCCGCTGGAGACGCCGCGGATCCGGCGGCCGATCCAGGGCAGCAGGTGGACCCGGACCCAGCGCGCGTCGGCGACCAGCGCGGCCCGCCGGGTGGCGCGGGTCGAGCCCGGCAGGGCCGAGCGCCACCAGTCCGACCGCTCCAGGCCCAGCGCCTCCAGCACGGCCGCGGCGACCCGGGCGTGCCCCTCCGGGGCGAGGTGCAGCCGGTCGGAGTGCCAGAGCCGCCGGTCCCGCAGCACCGGCACCGCGGCCAGGTCGACCAGGACGGCACCGTGCGCGGCCGCGGTCCGCCGGACCCCGTCGTTGAACAGCGCGAACCGCTCGGCCAGCCGGTCGGCGGTCCGGCCGGCGCCGGTGCGCTCGACGACCGTGAACAGGATGGTCCGGATGCCGGCGGCCTCGAGCGCGGCGACCGCGTCGTCGTACCGCCGGAGCAGGGCCGGGACGTCGGCGCGGGGCCGGAGCACGTCGTTCGGACCGGCATGGAAGGAGACCAGGTCAGGCCCGAGCTCCAGCGCGACCGGCAGCTGCTCCGCGACGACCTGGTCCAGCAGCCGGCCCCGGACGGCGAGGTTGGCGTACCGGAGCGAGCCCTGGGTGGCGGCCAGCGCGACCGCGACCCGGTCGGCCCAGCCGCGGTGCCGCCCGGCCGGACCGAGCTCGTCCTCCAGGCCCTCGGTGAACGAGTCGCCGAGCGCGATGAAGCTGCGGATCACCCCTGACCTCCCCCTCGACCTCGGACCGCAGCACCCTAACCAGTCCCGCCGCGGGCGGCCGATCGGACCATCGGGAACAATCGGGGCGTGCCCCCCGCCCCTGCCGTCGAGATCCGCGGCCTGGTCCGCCGGTTCGGACCGACCGTCGCGGTGGCGGGCGTCGACCTGACCGTTCCGCAGGGCAGCTTCTTCGGCCTGGTCGGGCCGAACGGTGCCGGCAAGAGCACGCTGCTGTCGATGGCGACCGGCCTCGTCCGCCCGACCGCCGGAACCGTACGGGTGGCCGGGCACGACGTCTGGGCCGACCCGGTCGCGGCCAAGGCCCGCTGCGGCGTACTGCCGGAGGGGCTGCGGTTGTTCGAGCGGCTGTCCGGGCGGGAGCTGCTCGGCTTCACCGGGCGGCTGCGCGGGTTGCCCGGGGCCGAGGCCGACACCCGCGGCGCGGAGCTGCTGCGGGTGCTGGACCTGGCCGGCTCGGCCGACACGCTGGTCGCGGACTACTCGACCGGCATGCGGAAGAAGATCGGGCTGGCCGCGGCGCTGCTGCACAACCCGGCCGTGCTCTTCCTGGACGAGCCGTTCGAGGCGGTCGACCCGGTGTCGGCGCGGGTGATCCGCGAGGTGCTGGAGCGCTACACCCGCTCCGGCTCGACGGTGGTGTTCTCCAGCCACGCGATGGAGCTGGTCGACCGGCTCTGCGACACCGTCGCCGTGCTGCACAAGGGTTCGGTCGTCGCGGCCGGCCCGATCGCCCAGGTCCGGGGCGGGCGGTCGCTGGAGGACGCGTTCCTGGCGCTGGTCGGGGCCGGGGACGCGGCCACCGGGGAGCTGCGGTGGTTGGGCTCTTCGTCCGGCTGAAGCTGCGGCTGCTGCGCGCCTCGCTGCGCACGCCGGCCCGGCTCGTCCTGGTGCTCCTCGGGCTGGTGTTCGGCCTGCTCACGGTCGGCCTGGTCGGGATCGCGCTGGTGGTGTTCCGGGACGAGCCCCGGACCGCCGCCTCGATCGGCGAGCTCATCGCGGCCGGGCTGGCGCTGGGCTGGGCGACCGTGCCGATCGCGGCGTTCGGGGTGGACGAGACCCTGGACGTGGGCCGGCTGGCGCTGCTGCCGATCCGCCGGGACCGGCTGCTGACCGGGTTGCTGGTGGCCGCGTTCCTCGGGGTGCCACCGATCCTCACCGTGCTCATGCTCGGGGTGAGCGTGGGCGCGGTCGTCTACTCGGCCGCGGCGGTGCCCGTCGCTCTCGTCGCCTTCGTCCTGGTGTCCACGATGTGCCTGCTGCTCGGGCGGCTGACGACGTCGGCGTTGTCCCGGCTGCTGCGGTCGCGGCGCGGGCGGGACCTGGCCGTGCTGGTCGGCGTGCTGGTCGTGCTGGCGGCGCAGCTGCCCCGGGTCCTCGTGCAGAACGTCGACGAGACCCGGCTGCAGCAGATCGGCGCGGTGCTGCGCTGGACCCCGCCCGGGGCCGCGATCCGCTCGGTCGCCGACGCGTCGGCCGGCTCCTGGGCCGTCTCCCTGCTGGAGCTGCTGTACGCCGCCGTCGCCGTCGCCGCCCTGCTCGTCGGCTGGTACACGGCGCTCGGCGCGGCGTTGACGATGGTCGACGCGTCCACCGAGCAGGCCCGCTCGCGCCGGGTCGGGCTGCTGCGGCTGCTGCCGGACGACCGGCTCGGCGCGGTCGCGGGCAAGGACCTGCGCTACGCCTGGCGGGAGCCGCGGCTGAAGTTCAGCTGGCTGCAGATGATGGTGTTCGGGCTGGCCGTACCGGCGTTCTCGCTGCTGGCCGCCGGTGGCCGGTTCGCCCCGGTGGTCGCCGGCATGTTCAGCGCGCTGCTGGTGTCCTCGCTCGGGTTCAACCAGCTCGGGCCGGAGGGGTCGGCGTTCTGGCTGACGATCGTCACCACCGGCACCGAACGGGACGCGCGGACCGACCTGGCCGGCCGCAACACCGCGACCGCGCTGGTCACCCTGGTCTGGATCCTGGTCGCCGCGACCGCGCTGGCGATCGTGACCCGGACGCTGTCGGCGATCCCGCTGGCCTTCGGCGCCGGGGCGGCCGTGCTCGGGGCCGGGCTCGCGGTGGGGGCGATGCTCAGCGTGCTGGCGCCGTACCCGGTGCCGGACCAGGCCGGGGCCGCGTTCGCCGGGCCGGGGGCGGGGCGCGGGTGCCTGGCCGGGTTGCTCTGGGCGCTGGGCTCGCTGGTGACCGCGGTCCTGGCGTTGCCGGTCGGCGTGCCCGCGCTGGTCTGGGGTTCGCAGCCGCTGGTCGTGCTGGCGGTGCTCCTGGGCGGGCCGCTGTGGGGGTTCGGGCTGGCGGCGGTGGGGCGGCGGCTCGCGGCCCGGCGGCTCGTCCTGCGCATGCCGGAGCTGCTCGTCGCGGTCACGCCGGATCGGACCTGACCTTCCGCAGATCCGCGATGTGTCCCGGCCCGCCGGTTCGTACGGTCGGCGGTGGGGACGTCGGATCCGCTCCGGCGTCCCCTTTCACAGCCCTTCGACAGGAACCCGTGCAAAGGTTCGCCCATGAACGACGACGTGCAGCGGAGCCGGGCGCTGATCAGCCGGCGGCGGGCGTTGTCGCTGGGCGGGACCGTCAGCCTCGGGGCGCTGGTCGCAGCGTGCACGGGGTCCTCGACCACCACCGCCACCACCGCGCCCTCCAGCACCACCCCGCTCACGCCCTCGTCCACCGCGAGCTCCGACGTGATCGCCCTGCTGAACCAGGCGAACACGTGCACGACGGCGAAGGAGGAGACGCAGGGCCCGTACTGGTTCGACGTCGACGCCATTCGGTCCGACGTCCGCGACGGCCGGCCGGGCGCCGAACTGGTCCTGGCCGTACGGGCCCATGACGTGTCGTCGTGCTCGAACGGCTCCGCGCCGATGCCGATCGCGAACAGCGTGCTGGAGATCTGGCACTGCGACGCCGGCGGCGTGTACTCCGGCTTCGAGTCCGCGTCCGGCGGTGGTCCCGGGGGCGGCGGGGGCGGGACCTCCGACGGGTCGTACAGCTCCGGCGACCAGGAGGCGTCCCCCGGTGACGACGGGACCTACCTGCGCGGCGCCCAGGTCGCCGACGCCAACGGCATCGCGCAGTTCACGACGATCTACCCGGGCTGGTATCGCGGGCGCACCGTGCACATCCACCTCAAGCTGCACGTGAACCGCAAGACCGTGGTGACCACCCAGCTGTACTTCGACGAGGCCGTGAACGACGCCGTCTTCGCGACGTCGCCGTACGACGAGCACTCCGGCCGCGACACCCGCAACTCCGACGACTCGATCTACGACGCCTCCGGCCTCGTGACCCTCCGCAGGACCGGCACCGGCTACCTCGCCGTCGTCAACCTCGGCGTCGACGCCGCCTGACTCAGCGCACCCGCGACGCCCGGTAGCTCCGCCGGGCCACCACGGCCCGGACCGCCGCGATCGCGACTCGGCGTCAACCCGTTGTCGCCGTACTGTCGCTGATCTGTCTCTGCCCGCTGTGAGACTTCCGGCGAACGCCAGGGGCCCGGAGAAATGGACCGGCCCCGGACTGCGATTCGTACGGAGGCGAGGTCACGGTGCTACGGCCGAGGGTCAAGCGGGTGCACCGGCCGTTGGTCCGGCCTGACGGCACGATCAGGCTCGGGCTGGAGCAGTTCGGCATCGCCTCGGAGATCGTCGATGACGAGTACGGGACCGTGGCCCGCCTGCTGGAGCTGATGGACGGCACCCTCGACGGCGCCGGGATCTCCGCCCGGCTCAGCTCCACCCACCCGGACTGGACGGCCGGGGACGTCGAGTCGGCCATCGACGAGCTCGTCCGCGCGGGCCACGTCGAGGACGCCGCGGCACCGTTGCCACCGGGCCTGAGCGAGTCCGAGTCCGACCGGTACCGCTCGACCCGGGACTTCCTCGCCTGGATCGACGCCTCCCCGCGGTCGTCCCCGTACGAGGCGCTGGCGCGGATCCGCAAGGCCGAGGTCGCGCTGCTCGGGCTCGGCGGGACCGGCTCGTCCGTCGCCGCCGGGCTGGTCGCCAGCGGCGTCGGAGCGCTGCGCTGCGCGGACTTCGACGTGGTCGAGGAGGGCAACCTCACCCGCCAGCTCCTGTACTGCGAGGCGGACGTCGGCCGGCCCAAGGCGGCGGCCGCGGCCGAGCGCCTGACCGCGCTGAACTCGACGGTCGCCGTCACCGCCCAGGACCTGCGGGTCTCCTCCGTACGGGACGTCGAGCGCTTCATCGCCGGCTGCGACGCCTTCGTGCTCTGCGCGGACGAGCCCGCCGGCGAGATCCAGTCGTGGGCGAACGAGGCCGCGCTGCGGACGTCGACGCCCTGGTTCACGGCCGCGTACACCGGCGCGATGACCGGCGTCGGTCAGTTCGTGCCGGGGGAGACCGGCTGCTGGGAGTGCCTGGACCGGCAGCAGCCGGCCGCTGACGGCCGGTGGCTCTTCGACGACCTCCCGCACGCCGTGATCGCTGCGAGCGCCGGGATCGCCGGCCACCTCTGCGGGCTGGCCGTGCTCTACCAGCTGGCCGGCCTGCCGACCCAGATCCGCGGCGGCGTCTTCCAGCTCAACCTGGCCCGCTGGGACCACTCGTACTTCCTGGCCGCCACCCGGGACCCGCACTGTCCGGCCTGCGGCGACCGCACGTCATGACGGAGACGGGCGCGGGTACCCGGGCGCGGTTGCGGCCCCTGGCCATCCGGGAGAGCGACGACGACCCGGACACGTACGTCGTGGGGCGGCCGGCCGCCGGCACGTTCGTGGAGCTGCCGGCGATCGGAGCGGAAGCGGTGCAGCTGCTCGCGGCCGGGCTGACCGTCGGCGACGTCGAGCAACGACTGACCGAGGGCGACGACCGGCCCGACGTGGCCGGACTGCTGGACGAGCTGGTCGACCTCGGCTGGGTCGCCGAGCTCGACGGCCGCGAGCTGCCCGACCCGGTGCCGCCGCGGGTCCGGCTCGGCTGGGTCCCGCCGGCCGCCGTGGGCTGGCTGTTCAGCCGCCCCGTCGTCCTGGGCGTCTGGGCGCTGGTGCTGGCGGCCGTGGTGACGGTGGCGACGCACCCGGCCCTGGTGCCCACGCCGCAACACTTCTTCTGGACCGACTACGTCGGGCTGGCGACGCTCGGCAACACGCTGCTGTTCGTCTGCGGCGGTCTCGTGCACGAGTCGATGCACGTCGCCGCGGCGTACTCGCTGGGACTGCCGGCCCGGATCGAGGTCAGCACCCGGCTGACCGCCCTCGCCTTCCAGACCGACGTCTCCTCGGCCTGGGCCGTACGGCGGCGGCAGCGGTACCGCGTCTACCTCGCCGGGATGGCCTGGGACGCCGCCGCCATCAGCGCCGCCCTCCTCGTCAGCGCGTACGCCGGAGTTCCCCCGCTGGCGCAGGGGTTGCTGGGCGCGTACGTGCTGGTCGGCCTGGTCAGCCTCGCCCTGCAGGCGAACGTCTACATGCGAACCGACCTGTACTTCGTGCTGATGGAGGCGCTGCGTTGCGGCGACCTCTACCACGACGGCATGCGGTACGTGCGCTACCTCCTCGCCCGCACGGTCCGCCGCGGGACCGACCCGGCCGACGAGATCCCGGCCCGGGAGGCCCGGGCCGTGCGGATCTACGGGCCGCTCGCGCTGGTGAGCAGTGCCGGCGCGGTCGCCCTCTACGCGGTGTTCGGCGTCCCGGTCCTCGTCCACTCCCTCGCCCTGGCCGGATCGGCCGTCGCCGCGGCCCGCTCGGACGCGCCCCGGGCCGTCGACGGCGGGCTGGTCCTGCTCGTCGACCTCGGCCTGCTGCTGGCCTTCCTCCTCGCCTTCCGCCGGAACCACGCCGGCTGGTTCCGGTGGATTCCTTCGACAACCGGACGGAGGTGACCCCCATGCGCAAGTCCATCAAGATCCGCCGCCTCGACAAGATCGAGACGACCATCGTCAAGTGCCCGAAGTGCTAGCAGGACCAATGCCGCGGGGCCGGGACTCCCGGCCCCGCGGTGCCCGTCTGCGGAAATCCCAGAAATGAGGGGTCGGTTCATGCGGCCAGCCAGAGTAATGACGCTCACCGCGGGCGCCGCGCTGTTTCTCTCGGGTCTCGCGACTCCGGCGGCGGCGTCGAGCCCTGCCGTCCGGGTCGTGCATCCCGGTCAGTCCATCCAGTCCGCGCTCGATGCGGTCGGTGCCGGCGGCACGGTCATCGTGCGGCGCGGCGTCTACCGCGAGAACGTGGAGATCACCAAGGACGGCGTCACCCTGGTCGGCGACGGCGCCGACCTCGAAGCACCCGCGGTCTCGACGCCACGGGAGTGTTCCGACGGCGGGGACAACCCGTTCGGGCTGTGCATCACCGGCGTCGTCGGAGCGACGCCGGCCGAGAGCCGGCCGGTCCGCAACGTGACCGTCCGGGGAATGACCGTCGGGCAGTTCCCGTCCACCGGGATCCTCGCCTTCGGCGCCCGGAACGTCCGGCTGGAGAACGTCCGCGCCACCGGCGGCTCCGAGTACGGCGTCCTGCTGTCGAACACCAGCGGCAGCACCATCCGCGACAGCCACATCGTGGGCGGGCAGGAGGCCGGCATCTACATCGGCGACTCGCCCCAGGCGCGGACCACGATCTCCGGCACCGACGTGAGCGGCGCCGGCCTGTTCGGCATCTTCATCCGCAGCTCGTCGCACGGCAGGATCACCGGCAATCGCGTCGGCGGGCGCTGCATCGGCATCTCGTTCGTACCCGACCGTCCGGAGGCCGGCACCGTGGACGACTGGCTGGCCGCCCACAACCGGGTCAGCCACAACGACGGGGTCTGCCCGCCGCTGCCGGGGGACGAGGCCAACATCACCTTCGCCGGCACCGGGATCCTGCTGGCCGGTTCCAGCCACGTCTCGGTGCTCGCCAACACCGTCACGAACAACCGGGCCCCGGGCGGCAGCACCACGTTCGCCCGAGGGGGGATCGTGCTCACGTCCGGCACGGCCTTCGGCGGGACGCCCGTACCGACCGGCAACCTCGTGGCCGGCAACACCGTACGGGACAACCAGCCGGTCGACCTGAACGTCGTCGACCGGGGCCGGGGCAACCGCATCGGCGTGAACGACTGCCGGACCAGCTCGCCCGCCGGGCTCTGCCACCGGACGGGCTGACCGGCCTTCCGGCAGGACCGCCGGGCGGGGGCTCCTTGCCTCGCCCGGCGGTTCCTGTCGACAGGTATTTCGCGGGCCCCGCCGCTGCTCATGCATACAGCGGCCTAGCCCTCGCCCGCTGGTCGGTGCGTGTGGACGGACGACAAGGGAGTCCCGGTGGCTGTCGGTACGGATCTCCGTGTACTCGGGCCGCTCGAGGCCGAGGTCCGCGGGCGGGTGCTCGAGCTCGGCGGCCCGCGGGTCCGGGTGGTCCTGGCCATGCTGGTCGCCGAGACCGGACGGGTGGTCAGCGTCCGGTCGCTGGCCGAAGGGCTCTGGGGACCCGACGCGCCGCCGGACGCGGAACGGACCGTCCGCCGGTACGTGTCCCGGCTCCGCGCCTACCTCGGCCCGTTGGACGTGGTCGTGACCCGGCCGCCGGGCTACGTGCTGAGCCTCACGCCCGACGCGGTCGACGCGATCCGGTTCGAGCGGCTGGCCACCGAGGGCCGGCGCGCGCTGGACGCGGAGCAGCCGGACACGGCGTCGGCGTCGTTGACCCGCGCGCTGGCGCTGTGGCGGGGCGAGCCGTACGCGGAGTTCGGCCAGAACCCGGCGCTCGTCGCCGAAGGCGTCCGGCTGGCGGAGGTACGGCTCTCGGTCCTGTGCGACCGGATCCAGGCCGACCTCGCGGTCGGATGCGACGCGGAGCTGATCGCCGAGCTGGAAGCGCTGGTCCACGCGTACCCCGGGCACGAGCGGCCGTGGACGCAGCTGATCACCGCGCTGTACCGGGCCGGCCGCCAGGCCGACGCCCTGTCCGCGTTCCGCCGGGTCCGTGACGTACTCGTCGGGGAGTTCGGCCTGGAGCCGTCACCGCGCCTGGCCGAGCTCCACCGGCAGGTCCTGGCCCACGACACCCGCCTGCGCGCAGTACTCCCCTGGCCCCGCGTCGCCGGCTGGCAGTGACGCCGCCTGGGTGGGCCGCCCGGGGATCGAACCCGGAACCCGCGGATTAAAGGAACGCAATCAACAGTGTCATGAAGATTCACTGGTTGCTGACTCGTGCCAATTTCGCAGTCAGTGGCATTCCGCCGTGTCGCCTCGTGTCGGTCCGTGTCAAAGTTCTCCAAGGCCACCGAGCACGAATGGAGCCCTCAGACGATCGCCAGTGCTCGATGAGATGACTACGCCGAGTCGGAGAACCACCCACGAAGCAGCGGACTTTCCGTCCGCTGTCTTGCCCGCCACCCGACCGCAAGTTCGGATCCTGGGCAGGGCCCAGACCAGAACTACGACGGATGGTACGGCTTCAGCGGCGTATGGCGTTGTGACGTGGATCGGAGTTGAGCGGCCGGCTGGCGCGATGACGGCGGCGTGGCGTGCGATGAGGTAGTCACTGCTGACGTTCATTCGTCCTGGACGATGTCGATGCCAACTCCGGGGAACGAAGGGCCAGTAGGAGTCGGGCGGCCTCGGTTTGGGAGCGTCCCGGTAGCCGCAACGCCATTGGTGCTGGTGACCGGTGCGGAT
>DASYKU010000082.1 GCA_035995165.1 Mycobacteriales bacterium | reverse complement strand
GGGGTCGGCGGCGATCGCCCGCCGCGTACCCGGCGGCACTCGCGGCTGGTCGGCGCGCTGCGGGTGGCCGCGGCGTTCCTGTCGACGGTGGTGCTGGTCGCCAGCGGCGTGATGTGGTTCCTCTACCGCGACTTCACGACCAAGGTCGACCGGGTCAACGCGATCGGCTCCACCCACGACGACGTCGACGGCCGGGACATGAACATCCTGCTGGTCGGCAGCGACGACCGCACCAACGCGACCCCGGCCGAGCTCCAGGAGCTCAACACCACGGCCCAGGTGACCAACTCGACCGACACGATGATCCTGGTGCACATCCCGGCCGATGGCCGGAAGGCGACCGCGGTCTCGTTCCCGCGCGACTCCTGGGTGACGATCCCGGGCTGCGGGACGCACAAGCTGAACTCGGCCTACATCAACGGCTCCACCGACTGCGGCACGGCCAAGGCCAACCCGGACCGCGGCCGGCAGAAGCTGGTGCAGACGATCAGCGAGCTGTCCGGCGTGCACATCGACCACTACGTCGAGGTGGACCTGCTCGGCTTCTACCGGATCACCAAGGCGATCGGCGGCGTCCAGGTCTGCCTGACCAAGGCCCAGAAGGACTCGTTCTCCGGCATCGACCTGCCCGCCGGCACCTCGAACATCGAGGGCAAGCAGGCGGTCGCGTTCATCCGGCAGCGGCACGGCCTGCCCCGCGGCGACCTGGACCGGATCGTCCGCCAGCAGTACTTCATGTCGGCGGTGTTCCGGAAGGTGACCAGCCTCGGCGTGCTCACCAACCCGATCAAGCTCAAGCGGCTGCTGGACGCGATCGGCACCTCGCTGCGGATGGACGACAGCCTCGACCCGCTGCAGCTGGCCGGTCAGCTGCGCGGGCTGGCCGCCGGCAACGTCACGTTCACCACGATCCCGACCGACGGCAACGGGACCCGCGGCGGCCAGGACGTGATCGTCGTCGACCCGGCCCAGGTCTCCAGCTTCTTCACCTCGGTGATCAACCCGCCGAAGCCGAAGGCCGCGGCCAAGCCGGCCGCCCGCTCCGCCACCACCGTCGCGGTGTTCAACGGCAGCGGGAGGTCCGGGCTGGCCGCCACCGCGACCTCGGCCCTGGTCAAGGCCGGCTTCAAGGCCAGCACCTCCGGCAACGCCGACACGCAGAACTACACCAGGACCGAGATCCGGTACGGCGCCGACGGCGAGGCCCAGGCCCGGGCCGTGCTGGCGGTCATCCCGAGCGCGAAGCTGGTCCAGCGCAATGACGTGGCCACCGGCGTGCAGCTGGTGCTGGGCTCGGACTTCACGACCCTCGGCGGGTCGGCCGCCACGAAGGCGCCGGCGGCGGCCGCGTCCCCGACCGCTGCCGGGGACTCCCGGACCGCCGCCGACGCCGGCTGCATCAACTAGGCGGCCGCGCCGGAATTCATGATCGCGGCGGCCCGGTCCAGGTCGGCCTGGGTGACGATGGCGCTGCCGAAGACGTGCACGGCCTCGTAGTAGGTGTGGGCGAGGGAGTCGCAGGCGCCCTTGACGACGCCGGAGTAGCGCGCGCAGACCCGTTCCAGGTCGGTCAGCAGCATGGTGTCCAGCCGGGGCTTGTTGGCCGAGAACGTGCCGATGGCCTTGTAGTTGCGGTAGCCGAAGTCGTGCCGGACGCAGGAGTTCGCGAACGGGAACCCGAGCGGGTTGTCCGGGCTGGACGAGCACTTGTCGGTCGACCAGTCGAACGCGTACGCGGCCCAGGCGCCCTGGTTACCGCGGGCGGCGAAGAAGGTGGTGTAGCTGGCGGCGCTGGTCTGGGTGAAGCTGGCCAGCACGGCCGGTTTGTCGGCCGGTGCGGCGGCGGCCGGTTGCGCCAGCAGCACCAAGCCCAGCAAGGCCATCAGCAGCGTGGTGACGAGCGCGGCGAAACTCCCACGACGGGCCATGTCGTACCTCCTCGGACGAGTTCCCCGCACTCAGTCTGAGCCGAATGGGCGTACGAACCTATCGGCCGAACGGTGAAAGTTGAGCGTCGCCGAGAGGCGCCTAGGGTTGCGGGCTGTGCCCGCTCCCGACGCCCTGCTCGCCGCCGCGCTGGTCCGCGACCCGGCCGGCCCGCTGCTGACCTTCTACGACGACTCGACCGGGGAGCGGACCGAGCTGTCCGCGACCTCGCTGGCGAACTGGGTGGCCAAGACCGCGAACCTGCTCCGGGACGAGGTCGGCACCTCCCCCGGCGACCGGGTCGGCGTGCTGCTGCCGGCGCACTGGCAGACCGCGGCCATCCTGCTCGGCGCCTGGACCGCGGCCGCGGTGGTGAGCCCGGCGGCCGAGGGCGCGGCGGCGGCGTTCTGCACCGCCGACCGGGTCCAGCAAGCCTCGGCCTCCGACGAGGTGTTCGCGCTGTCGCTGGCCCCGCTGGGGCGCGGCTTCGGCCGGGCCACGCCGCCCGGGGCCCGGGACTACTCGGTCGACGTGCTGGCCCAGGGCGACCGCTGGTCGGGCCGGCCGGTGCCGGACGCGGTGCCGGCGCTGGACACCGGCAGCAGCACGGTGACCGCGGGCGACCTGGTCGAGATCGCGCTGCGGCGGGCGGCGGAGCTCGGCATGGTCGCCGGCGACCGGGTGCTGATCAGCACCGAGTGGGACTCGCCGACCCGCTGGGTCGACGGCCTGCTCGTGCCGCTGGCCGCCGGGGCCAGCGTCGTCCTGGTCGTCAACCCGGCCCCGGACGCGCTGCCCCACCGGGTCGAGGCCGAGCGGATCACCGCGACCCTGGGATTGTCCGTGCCGGGAGTGCGACCGCTGTAGGGGTGGCCGACGGATGTCGGTGCGCCGCCAGATGTCGGTCAGCCGCCCTAAGGTGGGTCTGACATGACTTTCTCGATCGTGGCCCGGGACCCCGCCACCGGACAGCTGGGCGTCGCCGTCACCACCTGTGCGCTCGCGGTCGGGCGGGCGGCGCCCTGGGCCCGGGCCGGGGTCGGCGCCGTCGCCACCCAGGCCCACTCCCAGCGCGGGTACGGCCCCCGCCTGCTGACCCGGCTCGCCGCCGGCGACCCCGCCGGCCCGGCCCTGGACGGGCTGCTGGCCCGCGACGCCGAGGCCGACCAGCGCCAGGTCGCCGGGATCGGCCCGGCCGGCCCGCCCGCGGCCTGGACCGGCGTCGGCTGCCTGTCCGCCTGCGGGCACCGGCTCGGCCCGGACTTCAGCGCCCAGGGCAACATGCTGTCCTCCCGCTCGGTCGTCCCGTCCGTCGCCGAGGGGTACGCCGAGGCCGCCGGCGACTTCGCCGGCCGGCTGGTGGCGGCGCTGCGGGCCGGCGACGCCGCCGGCGGCGACCTGCGCGGCAAGCAGTCGGCCGCGCTGGTGGTGGTCTCGGCGACCCGCGACGACGAGGCGCCCTGGGAGGGCGTGCTGGTCGACCTGCGGGTGGACGACGCCGCCGACCCGGTCGGCGAGCTGGCCCGGCTGCTGCGGTTGCAGCGGGCGTACGAGACCGGGGACTACGAGCTGCTCGCGGCCGAGGCGCCGGAGGGGGTCCGGGAGCTGCACGGCGCGCTGGCGGCGGCGGCCCGCGGAGATCGGGACGGCGCCCGGGAGGCGCTGCGCACGCTGCGGGAACGCCCCGGCTGGGAGGGCTGGCTGCGCCGGCTGCGGGTCAACGGGCGGCTGCCGGCCACGGACGAGCTGCTGCGCTACTGAGCGGCTGCTGCGCTACTGACCGGCTGCCCCGTTGCTGGGCGGCTGCCCCGTTACTGGGCGGTGTTCTCCAGCAGCTTGGCGATCCGGTTGTCCAGCAGCGTGAGCACCGGCAGCCGGGCGGCGTGGGCCTGTTCGTAGTCCCGCAGCTGCACCAGCTCGACCAGCGCGAGCGAACGCAGCCGACCGCGCAGCTGCGGCACGGTCTGGTGGTCGAAGTCCGGCAGCGGCAGGTCGGCGTGGGCCAGCTCGGCCCCCGGGGTCAGCTGGGCGACGTCGTCCTGCACGTCCTCGGGCAGCACGATCGGCTCGGTCAGCCCGATCGGCGTCGGCGCGACCGGCGGCTCGTTCACCGGCGCCTCGGCTGCCGAGGTCCCGGCCGACTGTTCAGCGCGGGTCCCGGTGAACGGCTCGACGCCGGGCCCGGTCGGCTCGACGCCGGGTCCGGCCGGCGGCTCGACGCCGGGCCCGGCCGGCGGCTCGGCCGCTGGTGCATGGCCGGCGGCGACACCGGGCACGTGGCCGGCGAGCACGTCGCGTCCGTGCAGCGCGAGCTCGTCGTACCGGCGGTGGGCCGCCCGCCGGGCCTCGTCCAACGTCTGCGGCAGTCGGCGAACGCGATCCGTGGCGAATGCGACCAGCCCGACCGCGGCCACGAGCGGCGTGGGAGGGGAACCGTCCATGCATCTGATCTCCCCGGTGCGTCCGGATCCAACCCAATCTGACCGGTTACGCCTGGCACTCCAGCGGTAGGCTGCGCGCTGGGGTCGAGACGAAAGGCGACGGTGACCAGCGACCAGGCACGGCCGGCGACCGAGTCGGCGCTGTCCCGGCACACCACCGCCCTGGACGCGATCGAGGAGATCGCCTGCGCCCCGGCCCAGCCCTCGCTGCTGCTCGAGCTCTGCGTCGAGCGGGCCCGTGCGCTGGTCCATGCCGGCGGCGCCGCCGTCCAGCTGCTGGAGTCCGGGGACACCACCGAGCTGATCTTCGCCGCGACGTCCGGGATGCTGCGCGACCAGCTCGGCTCGCTCAACGCCGTCGAGGGCTCGCTCTGCGGGACGGCGATCCGCCGCGGCGAGGTCGTCCGGAGCGCCGACGCCACCGTCGACCCGCGCGGCGACCGCGCCGCGGCCCGCTCGCTCGGCCTGCGCTCGACGGTGTCGCTGCCGCTGCGCCAGCGCCAGCGCGCGATCGGCGTGCTGCTGGTCTGCTCCGACAAGACCAACTACTTCACCGACGAGGACGTGGCCCTGCTGACCCGGCTGGCCCGGGTCGCGAGCAGCCGGCTCGACTTCGCGCTGGCGCGGGACCAGCGCCGGCGCAGCGAGCAGGCGCTGTCGGCCAGCCGGCAGAAGTACCGCACCGTGCTGGCCTCGGTCGAGCAGGGCATCCTCGTCATCGACGAGTACGACCGGGTCACCATGGTCAACTCGGCGGCGGAACGGATCCTCGGCGAGCCCGGATACGAGCTGATGCGCCGGTCCCCGTCCTGGGTGCTGCAGCACGAGGACGGCTCCCCGCTGCCGCACGAGCTCTGGCCGAGCACGATCTGCCTGCGCGAGCAGCGGGTGGCGACCTCGGAGATGATGCGGGTGGTCCGCAGCGACGGGAAGGTCCGCTGGGTCAGCGCGACCGCCTCGCCGCTGCCGCCGGCCGACGACGGCCGCCGCAGCGTGGTGGTCTGCTTCACCGACGTCAGCACCGAGCGCGGCGCCGGGCAGCGGCTGCGGCGCAGCGAGCGGCTGCTGGCCGAGACCCAGCGGCTGGCCCACGTGGGCAGCTGGGAGTGGGACTCGCCCGGCCGCAACGAGGTGCTGGCCTGGACCGACGAGATGTATCGGCTGGCCGGGCTGATCCCGCAGTCGGTGATGGTGACCGCGCGGCTCTGGCTGGACGTGACCCACCCGGCCGACCGGCAGCGGCTGGACGCCGACCTGCGGGAGGCCTTCACCCGGCCCGGGCCGTTCGAGCTGGCCCAGCGGCTGGTGCTGCCGACCGGCGAGGTCCGGCACCTGGCCGTGCGGGGCGAGGTCGAGCACGACGCCGAGGGCCGGCCGCTGCGGGCCTGGGGCTCCGCGCAGGACGTCACCGAGCGGCACCGGGTCCAGGAGGAGCTGCGCCGGACCGCGCTGACCGACCCGCTGACCGGGCTCGGCAACCGGCTGCTGCTGGTGGACCGGCTGCGGCGCTGGATCACCGCGCTGGACGGCGGCGACGGCAAGCACCGGCACGTCGCGGTCATCGCCGTCGACCTCGACGGCCTCAAGCGCGTCAACGACACGTACGGGCACGCCACCGGCGACGACCTGCTGCGCGAGACCGCCCGCCGGCTGCGCTCGGTGGTCCGGGACCGGGACCTGGTCGCCCGGCTCGGCGGCGACGAGTTCGTGCTGCTCTGCGCGGGCGTCGACACCGAGGGCGCGTCCCGGCTGGCCGAGCGGATCGTCACCGAGATCAGCTCGCCCTACCTGCTGCCGGGCGGCGTGACGGCCTGGTCGGGGGCGAGCGTCGGCGTCACCGTGACCGACGACCCGCGCGACGACGTGGACCGGCTGCTGGCCCAGGCCGACCGCGCGCTCTACACGGCCAAGGGCGACGGCGGGAACCGGTACGTCGTGCACCCCGGCGCCGCGGGCCTGCCGACCCCGACCCCGACCGCCCCGATCCTCGGCCTCGCCGCCGGCGGCGGCGCCTGAGCCGGCATTCGATCCCGACCGCATGCCGGGACCGACGCGTCAGTCGATCGCGAAGCCCTTGTCGTTGACCTTGGACAGGAGCCGCAGGACGCCGACCTGACCCCAGGTGACGAAGAGCCGGTCTCCGGTCAGCAGGTCGGTCTCGAGAGTCATCGATCCATTCATCTCGGCGACGCGATGGACGTTCCACATCGTGATGCTCTGGGACTCCACCTGGTAGGTGCGGCCGTGGTGTTCGAACTCGATCTTCAGCGGTGTCATCGCTGCCCTTCCGCTCGTTGTTCGGCGAGCGGAGTAGACAATGCCGTCCGGCGCGACAACGGCGTTGTCCAGCAACTGGCGTCCTTATGTCCGGTTCGCGAGTGACCAGTGGCGGACGATCCCGGCGCGGGTCCGGGTATGCCGCCAAGCTCGTCGCGGCGACGTGTCCCGGCCGGCCGGTTCGGACCGGTCCCGCGATCCGGCGGACGCGCCCCGGCCGGGCGCCTGATGCTTGGCGGTTCCTTGGGGTGGGGTAGGTCGGTTTCATGCCGGTCATCGGATTCCACGCGCAGCACGAGCAGGCCCACCCGCGGGAGCTGCGGGACTCGGCCGTGCACGCCGAGCAGGCCGGCTTCGACGCCGTCATGTGCTCCGACCACCTGGCGCCGTGGAGCCGGAGCCAGGGCCACTCCGGCTTCACCTGGGCCTGGCTCGGGGCGGCGCTGCAGGCGACCGAGCGGGTCCCGATGGGCTGCTTCCACGCGCCCGGCCAGCGCTACCACCCGGTCATCTCGGCCCAGGCGTTCGCGACGCTGGGCGCGATGTTCCCGGGCCGGTTCCCGTGGGTCGCGGTGGGCAGCGGGGAGGCGCTGAACGAGCACGTCACCGGGGACCCGTGGCCGCCGAAGGACGTCCGGATGGCCCGGCTGCGGGAGTGCGTGGACGTGATGCGGGCGCTCTGGCGGGGCGAGGAGGTCAGCCACCGCGGCCTGGTCACCGTGGACCGGGCCAGGATCTGGGACCTCCCGGAGGAGCCGCCGAAGCTGGTCGCGGGCGCGATCAGCGCGGAGACGGCAGCGTGGGCGGCGCAGTGGGCCGACGGGCTGGTGACCGTGAACCAGCCGCCGGAGCTGCTGCGCAAGGTCGTCGACGCGTACCGGGACGCGGGCGGCCGGGGTGAGCTGCACCTGCAGGTGCACCTGTCCTGGGCCCGGGACGAGGACGCGGCGCTGGCCGCCGCCTGCGAGAACTGGCGCAGCAACTGCCTGCCGACGAGCCTGTCCTGGGAGCTGGAGACGCCGGAGCAGTTCGAGGCGGCCACGAAGTACGTCCCGGCCGAGGAGGTCGCGCGCAACGTGCTGGTCTCCGCCGACCCGGGCCGGCTGGCCGAGAACCTGCACGACTACCAGCAACTCGGCTTCGCCGAGCTCTACCTCCACCCCGTCGGCGCCGACGACGAGTTCATCGACGTCTTCGGCGACGAGGTTCTCCCCCGCCTGGGCTCGCCGGCCTGATCCCGGGATCGCACCCACGAGCCGTTCGACCGGACTACGCTGCCGGGCCTCACCGATGCCTCATCCGAAGGAGCGTTCGATGCCGTCTCGCCTCAACCCGTACATCAGCTTCGAGAGCGACGCCCGGCAGGCGATGGAGTTCTACGAGCAGGTCTTCGGGGGCACCCTGCGGATGAACACGTTCGGCGAGTTCGGCGCGGCCGACTCCCCGGACAAGGACAAGATCATGCACGCCCAGCTGGAGACCGACGGCGGCTTCACGCTGATGGGCGCCGACACCCCGGCCGGCATGCCGTTCGCGTCGGGCAGCCGGCTGAGCGTGAGCCTCAGCGGCGAGGACGGCGCCGAGCTGCGCGGCTACTGGGACAAGCTGACCGAGGGCGGGACGGTGACGATGCCGCTGGAGAAGCAGATGTGGGGCGACGAGTTCGGCATGCTCACCGACCGCTTCGGTGTCGACTGGATGGTCAACATCACCCAGGCCTGACTCGGCGCCCGTCCGGCGGAGGCCGCTCCGCCGGATTCCGGCCGCCGGAGGACTTCGCCACGCGTCGTACTACTCCGAGTGGTAACCATCACCCGGAGTAGTACGAGCTCGGCGGCACCGACCGCCCAGCAACGACTCTCGAACCCACTCATGCCGTGGCGGCGATGGGGTCCTCCGCCTCCGGCGGGGCTCGGTGGAAGAGTCCGGCTCCCCACCGGCACCGCACGAAAGCGGCCGGCCGGGGCGCCGCCCCCGACGGGTTACCGCAGGAGCTGGCGGGCGATGACCATGCGGTTGATCTGGTTGGTGCCCTCGTAGATCTGGGTGATCTTCGCGTCGCGCATCATCCGCTCGACCGGGAAATCGCTGGTGTAGCCGGCCCCGCCGAACAGCTGCACGGCGTCGGTGGTCACCGACATCGCGGTGTCCGAGGCCATCACCTTGGCCGCGGCGGAGGCGAAGGTGAGGTCCTTCTCGCCGCGCTCGGCCTTGGCCGCGGCGACGTACACGAACTGGCGGGCCGCCTCGGTCCGCATCGCCATGTCCGCGAGCATGAACTGCACGCCCTGGAAGTCGCCGATGGACTTCCCGAACTGCTTGCGCTCCTTGACGTACGCGATGGTCGCGTCGAGAGCGCCCTGCGCGATGCCGACGGCCTGGGCCCCGATCGTGAGCCGGGTGTGGTCCAACGTGCGGAGCGCGGTCTTGAACCCGGTGCCCTCCTCGCCGACGATCCGGGACGCCGGGATCACGCAGTCCTCGAAATAGATCTCGCAGGTGGGCGAGCCCTTGATGCCGAGCTTGCGCTCCTTGGTGCCGACCGAGAAGCCGGGGTCGTCCTTGTGCACGACGAACGCGGAGATCCCGTTCGCGCCCTTCGACGGGTCGGTCGAGGCCATCACGGTGTAGTACGTCGAGACGCCGGCGTTGGTGATCCAGGCCTTGACGCCGTTGAGCACGTACGTGTCGCCGTCGCGGACGGCCCGGGTCCGCATCGCGGCGGCGTCGGAGCCGGCCTCCCGCTCGCTCAACGCGTACGAGAACATCGCGTCGCCGGCCGCGACCGGGGGCAGCACCTCGCGCTTGAGCTCCTCGGACGCGGACAGCAGCAGCGGCATCGTGCCGAGCTTGTTCACCGCGGGAATCAGCGAGGACGCGGCGCAGACCCGGGCGACCTCCTCGATGACGATCGCGGTGGCGATCGAGTCGGCGCCGGCCCCGCCGTACTCCTCCGGGATGTGCACGGCGTGCAGGTCCGCCTTGCGCAGCGCGTCGTAGACGTCCCAGGGGAACTCGGCGGTCTCGTCGGTCTCCGCCGCCCTCGGCGCGATCTTGTCCTCGGCCAGCTGGCGGGCGGACTCGCGGAGCATCTGGTGCTCGTCGGCGAGCCGGTAGGTCTCGAAGGACGCGTCCACGGCGTCATGTTACCGGCCGGTCGCGTCACCGGTGCCGCCGTCGTCCGTCCCTGGTGGCGCAGGGCACTTCAGTCGGTGTCGTACTCTTTCGCGATGACTGTGGGTCAACCGCTCGGCGAACGGCCGCGCCTGTCGGTACTGGGCACCGGGTACCTCGGCGCCACGCACGCCGTGAGCATGGTCGAGCTCGGGTACGACGTGATCGGCCTGGACGTCGACGAGTCGAAGGTCGCCCGGCTGACCGCCGGCGAGGTCCCGTTCTTCGAGCCCGGGTTGCCGGAGTTGCTGCGCAAGGCGCTGGACTCGGGCCGGTTGCGCTTCACCACGTCGTACGAGGAGGTGGCCCAGTTCGCGGACGTGCACTTCGTCTGCGTGGGCACGCCGCAACGTAAGGACGGGTACGCAGCCGACCTGACGTACGTGGAGGCCGCCTTCTCGACGCTGGCGCCGTTGCTGACCCGCCGTGCACTCGTCGTGGGCAAGTCGACCGTCCCGGCCGGCACCGCGCAGCGGATGTCGGACCTGGTGACCGCGCTGGCGCCGTCGGCCGAGATCGAGGTCGCCTGGAACCCGGAGTTCCTGCGCGAGGGCTTCGCGGTCGAGGACACGCTGCACCCGGACCGGCTGGTCTTCGGCGTGCAGTCGCCGTCGGCGGAGGCGACCCTGCGGACCGCGTTCGAGCCGATCCTCGCCGCCGGCACCCCGGTCGTGGTGACCGACTTCGCCACCGCCGAGCTGGTGAAGGTCGCGGCGAACTCGTTCCTGGCCACCAAGATCTCCTTCATCAACGCGATGGCCGAGGTCTGCGAGGTCGTGCACGCGGACGTGACGAAGCTCTCCGAGGCGCTCGGGTACGACACCCGGATCGGCAAGCGGTTCCTGCACGCCGGGCTCGGCTTCGGCGGCGGCTGCCTGCCCAAGGACATCCGCGCGTTCATGGCCCGGGCCGAGGAGCTCGGTGCGCAGGACGCGCTGGCGTTCCTCGAGGAGGTCGACCGGATCAACATGCGGCGCCGGGCCCGCGCGATCGACCTGGGCCGGGAGCTGCTGGACGGCGACTACGCGGGCAAGCGGGTCTGCGTCTGGGGCGCGGCGTTCAAGCCGAACTCCGACGACATCCGCGACTCCCCGGCCCTGGACGTGGCGGCGGCCGCGCAGAAGCTCGGCGCCGCCGTGGTCGTCTACGACCCGGAGGCGATGGAGAACGCCAAGCGCGCGTACCCGCAGCTGGCGATGGCGACCTCGGCGCTGGAGGCGGCCCGCGGTGCGGACGTGCTGCTGCTGCTGACGGAGTGGGCCGAGTTCCGCGAGATGGACCCGGCGAAGCTGGCGGAGGTCGTCGGGACCCCGGCGATCGTCGACGGGCGCAACGCGCTGGAACCCGTCGACTGGCGCGCCGCCGGCTGGACGTACCGGGCGCTCGGCCGGCCCTGAGTACTGGGCCGCGGGCGGCTGCGTCCAGCTCGCGGTCTGGATCACGCTGACCGCTGGTGATCGCCGCGGCGACGCTCGGCTTCCTCGCGATCGAGCAGCTCGGCCCGGCGTTCGCGGCCGTCAGCGCCGACCTGCCGCGGTGGCTGCCGCCCGGCTCGGCGGCGCGCTCCTGCTCGTCGCCGGCAGCACGTACGAACGCCGCCTGGCCCAGCTCAAGCGGGCGACGACGGCCTTCCGGAGGCTGGCCTAGGGAAAGAGCTGCCCGCGGAAGACCTTGTGCTGCGCGGCCTGCGCCAACGGCCGCAGCACCATCTGGTCGACGTTGACGTGCAGCGGCAGCCCGACGACGAGGCCGATGCAGTCGGCGATGTCCCCGGCGGTGAGCGGCTTGTCGACGCCGGCGTAGACCTTCGCGGCCGCCTCGGCGTCCCCGCCGAACCGGTTCACCGCGAACTCGTCGGTCTGCACCATCCCGGGCTGGATCTCGATCACCCGGACCGGCACCCCGGCCAGCTCCAGCCGCATGGTCTCGGTCAGCGCGTGCTCGCCGTGCTTGGCCGCGGAGTAGCCACCGCCGCCCTCGTAGTTGACGTACGCGGCGGTCGAGGTGATGTTGACGATCGTGCCGCCCCGACCGGCCTGCAGCAGCGGCAGCAGCGCCTGGGTGACCCGCAGCGTCCCGATCACGTTGACCGAGAACATCGCCTGCCAGTCGTCCGGGTCGCCGGTCGCGACCGGGTCCGCCCCGAACGCGCCGCCGGCGTTGTTGACCAGCACGTCGAGCTCGCCGACCGTGGCCGCGAACGCCGCCACGGACTCGGCGTCGGTCACGTCGAGGCGCGCCGGGCGGACGCCGGTCTCCTTGGCCAGCGCCTCCAGCCGGTCCTCGCGCCGGGCGGCGGCGATCACCTCGTACCCGTCCGCGACCAGGCGGCGCGCGGTCGCCGCGCCGATCCCACTGCTGGCACCGGTCACCACGGCCGTCCGAGTCATGGGCAGATCGTAAAGGGCACCCGGTGAGGCGTTCACGGGCCCGTCCGGCGGGCAGAATCGGACCATGGGACGAGGCGACGCGGAGACGATCGAGCGGGTGCTGGGGCACGAGACGTGGGCGGTCGTGGGATTGACCACCAACCCGCGCCGCCCCGCGTACGGGGTGGCCCGCTTCCTGCAGCAGCAGGGCAAGACGATCGTGCCGGTGAACCCGAAGGCGGAGACCGTGCACGGCGAGCAGGGGTACGCCTCGCTCGCGGACGTGCCGTTCCCGCTCGACGTGGTCGACGTGTTCCGCCGCTCCGCGGACGCCGGCGTGCACGTGGACGAGGCCGTCGCGGCCGGCGCCAAGGCGGTCTGGCTGCAGCTCGACGTCATCGACGAGGCCGCCGCCGACCGCGCCGAGGCCGCCGGCCTCGACGTCGTGATGGACCACTGCCCGGCCATCGAGTGGGGCGCCCACGGGCCCCGGTGAGCACCGGCTGAGATGCTGACCGGGTGGGTTTCTACGAGCAGCGGGTGCTGCCGCGGGTGATCGACCGCGCGTGCGGACCGGGGACGACCGGGCCGCGGCGGGAGCGGGTCTGCGCGGGGTTGCACGGGGACGTGGTGGAGCTCGGCTTCGGCTCCGGACACAACGTGCCGTATTACCCACCGGCGGTGAGCTCGGTCGCCGCGGTCGAACCGTCCGACACCGCCTGGCTGCTGGCACGGTCCAGAGTGGACGGTGCGTCCGTCCCGGTGCGACGGTCCGGTGTGGACGGTCAGCGGCTTCCGCTGGACGACGCGTCCTTCGACTGCGCGCTGTCCAGCTGGACCCTGTGCACGATCCCGGACGCCACCGCGGCGCTGGCCGAGGTACGGCGGGTGCTCCGTCCGGGCGGCACCCTGCACTTCATCGAGCACGGGCTGGCCCCGGACGAGCCGGTGCGGCGCTGGCAGCACCGGCTGGAGCCGGTGCAGAAGCGACTGTTCGGCGGCTGCCACCTGACCCGGTCCATCACGGGCCTGATCCGGGGCGCCGGCTTCACGATCACGGCGTTGGACGAGTTCTACGCACCCGGCTTCCCCAAGGCCACGAACGCGACGTTCCTCGGCACCGCCGCGGCAGCAGGATGACCGCCGTGGAGCCCCTGGACCTGCTCGACGACGTCGTCTCGCCCGTGCTGCGCGCGCTGACCCGGGAGGGCGAGCTCGAGGCCGTCTCCGTCGAGCACGTCGACGGCGAGGTCCAGCTGGAGGTCACGCTGCGGGGCGAGATCTTCCGCACCACGCTCTGGTCACCGTCGGTCGAGGAGGCGCCGGCCGACGCCCGCGACCGGCTCGCCTCCGACCTGCAGGACTTCATCTCCGAGTCCCGCTTCGCCGGGGGCGACCAGCGCCCCTGGCCCTAGCGGCCCCGGCCGTCCAGCCAGAGCGACCACGGCTGGATCGACCCGAACGCGATCGTCCTGTCGAGAAGCCAGGGGTCCAATCCGAACCGGCGCCGCAGGTCGCCCTCGTCCACCGCCTCGACCGCGAGCAGCACGTCGGTCCCGTCCCCGTACGGCCCGCCGAGGAGCACGGTCCCGTCCGCGACCAGATCGTCCATGAACGCCCCGTGCTCGTCCCAGCCGTCCTGCTCCCGCCGGTCCCGGCCGGGGTCGCACCGGGGCCCCGGCACCATCGTGACGGCGAATACGGGCACACGGTCAGGCTAGCCCGCGCGCTGCCGGCGCCGTCGGCGCGGCCACCTACGACTGGTCGACCGACCCGCCGGCGGTGCCGCTGATCTGCGGGTTCGGGATACCTGCCGGGCTGGGCGCGGTGGTCACCGTGCTGCTCAACCGATCGTTCAACCGGGCGAGCTGAGCCCGCCGGACGTGGCGAGGCCACCTCGTACCGCCTCTGCAGCGAGCAGGAGATGTGACACCAAGCTTGACGCTGTCACACCTCGCCGAGGCGGTCCTGGAGGGCGGCGTCCTTGGCGCGGACGGTGTCGGCCAGCGCGGCCTGGAACTCGGCCACCCGGGTGCGCAGGGTCGCGTCGGCCGCGGCCAGGATCCGGACCGCCAGCAGCCCGGCGTTGCGGGCGCCGCCGACCGCGACCGTGGCGACCGGGATCCCGGCCGGCATCTGCACGATCGACAGCAGCGAGTCCAGCCCGTCCAGGTACTTCAGCGGCACCGGGACGCCGATGACCGGCAGCGGGGTCAGGCTCGCCACCATGCCGGGCAGGTGGGCCGCACCGCCGGCCCCGGCCACGATCACCCGCAGGCCCCGGTCGGCCGCGCCGGCCGCGTAGTCGAGCATGTCCCGCGGCGTGCGATGCGCGGAGACGACCCGGACCTCGTGCGGAACCGAGAACTCGGCCAGCGCCTCAGCCGCCGCCGACATCACCGGCCAGTCCGAGTCGCTGCCCATGATCACGCCCACCACCGGTACGGCCATCAGTGCGTCACCTCGTCCGACTGTCCGGTCGCCAGGTAGTCGGCCGCCGCGGTCGCGTCCCGCCGCAGCGCGGCCAGGTCCGAGCCGAGTGCGGTCACGTGGCCGATCTTGCGGCCGGGCCGGGGCTGCTTGCCGTACAGGTGGACCTTCAGGGCGGGCCAGCGCGCGGCCAGGTGGTGCACCCGCTCGTCCATCCCGACCGGGTTCGGCTCGCCGGCCAGCACGTTCGCCATCACCACGACCGGCGCGGTCAGCTCGGTCGCCCCCAGCGGGTAGTCCAGCACGGCCCGCAGGTGCTGCTCGAACTGCGAGGTCCGGGCGCCCTCGATGGTCCAGTGCGCGCTGTTGTGCGGGCGCATCGCCAGCTCGTTGATCAGCAGCCGGCCGTCGGTCCGCTCGAACAGCTCGACCGCGAGGACGCCGACCACGTCCAGCTCGCCCGCGATCGTCAGCGCGATCCGCTCGGCCTCCTCGGCCAGGTCCGGGTCCAGGTCCGGCGCGGGCGCCAGGACCTCGACGCAGACCCCGTCCGACTGCACGGTCTGCACCACCGGCCAGGCCGCCCCCTGCCCGAACGGCGAGCGCGCCACCACCGCGGCCAGCTCCCGCCGCAGCGGCACCAGCTCCTCGACCAGCAGCGGCGTCCCGGCCGCCAGCAACGCCTCGACGGGAGCCGGGTCGGAGACCACCCAGACGCCGCGCCCGTCGTACCCGCCCCGGATGGCCTTGACGACCACCGGCCACTCGTCCCCGGCGAACGCGACCAGGTCCTCGAGCGAGGCGATCGGAGCCCACCGCGGCACCGGCAGGCCGAGCTCGCCGAGCCGGGTCCGCATGACCTGCTTGTCCTGCGCGTACAGCAGTGCGTCGGCGCCCGGCAGCACCGTGTGACCCTCGGCCACGAGCCGGCGGATGTGCTCCGGCGGCACGTGCTCGTGGTCGAAGGTGACCACGTCGCAGCCGGCCGCGAACGCGACCAGGTCCTCGTACGAGGTGTGCGAGCCGAGCACCACGTCGTGCGCCACCAGTGCGGCCGACTCGTCGGGCGCCGCGGCCAGCACCCGCAGCGACTGGCCGAGCGGGATCGCGGCCTGGTGCGTCATCCGGGCCAGCTGTCCGCCGCCGACCATGCCCACCACGGGCAGGCCGGTGGTCTTGTCCATGGCGGGCACGATAACCGCACCGCGGCGCCGGGCGGCGCCGCCCCGGCCCCCCGGGGTGGCCGAGGCCACCCGCCCCACGGAGGCCGAGGCGGTGCCCGCGGCTGCCCGTTCTCCCGGAAAGCGGACGTCCGCTGCAATCTCAAGGACGCACCGGGGCGCGTTCGGTGACGCGGATCGCTGGGCATAGCCTTCTAGGTCGCTTCCCGATCCCCCGAACGGAGAACGCACCGCAATGTCCGTCCCGCTGCCGAGGCCCGCGGAGCACGACGAGACCAGTGACGGCGACCTGATCTCCGCCGTCCGGTCCGGCGACAGCGACGCGTACGGCGTGCTGTACCGCCGTCACGCCGGCTCGGCGCTGGGGCTGGCGCGGCAGCTGACCGGCTCGCGGGCGGAGGCGGACGACCTGGTCGCGGAGTCGTTCGCCAAGGTGCTGGACGTGCTGCGGGCCGGCGGCGGGCCGGACGCGGCGTTCCGGGCGTACCTGCTGACCACCCTGCGCCACACCCTGTACGACCGGGCCCGGCGCGACCGCAAGCTGGAGCTGTCCGACGACATGACCCGGCACGACCGGGGCGTGCCCTTCCAGGACACCGCGGTCGCGGGGCTGGAGTCCTCGCTGGCGGCCCGGGCGTTCAACCGGCTGCCGGAGCGCTGGCAGACCGTGCTCTGGCACACCGAGGTCGAGCAGGAGAGCCCGGCCCAGGTCGCGCCGCTGCTCGGGCTGACCCCGAACGGGGTGGCCGCGCTGGCGTACCGGGCCCGGGAGGGGCTGCGGCAGGCGTACCTGCAGGAGCACCTCGCCGACGGCGTCGACGGGGCGCACCGCGCGACGGTGACCCGGCTGGGCGCCTGGGCCCGGGGCGGGCTGTCCGACCGGCAGCGGACCAAGGTGGACGCCCACCTGGCGGTCTGCGAGCAGTGCAGCGCGCTGGCGGACGAGCTGGTCGACGTGAACGGCGGGCTGCGGAGTGTGATCGCGCCGCTCGTGCTCGGGACGGGTGCGGCGGCGTACCTGGCCCACGTGACCGGGGGCGGCGCGGGCGTCGCCGCCGCCGCGGCCGGCACCGCCGCCGCAGCCGGCGGGGCCGCCGCCGGAGGGACGGCCGGGACTGCCGCCGCAGCCGGCGGGGCGGCCGCCGGAGGGACGGCCGGGGCCGCCGTCGCGGGCGAGGCCGCCGCGACCGGCACCGCCGGCTCCGCCTTCGGCAGCGTGACCGCCTGGGTCGCCGGCACCCACGCCGGTCAGGCCGTCGCCGCCGCCGCCGCCGCGGTCGTCATCGGCGGGACCACCGTGGTCGCCACCCATGGCGGCGTCACCGGCCCCAGCACCGGCAGCGCGGCCGCGGCGACCAGCTCCGCCTCCGGGCTGCCCGGCCCGGACGAGCGCGGCGTGGCCGCGACGTCAGGGGCGGCGGCGCCGACCCCGGGCGGGACGCCGACCGGAAGCCCGACCCCCGGCCCGACCGCGACCGGCACCCCGACCGGGACCCCGGGCGCCAGCGGGGCACCGACCGGGAGCCCCAGCGGGCCGCCGATCCAGTCCGGCCGGGTCAGCGCGCCGGTCACCCCGACCGCGCTGCCGCCCGCGCCGCCCGTCGGCCGGCCGCTGCTCGACGCCGGCTCGGCCGTGCCGGTCGGGGTGCTCCGGCGGGGCGCACCGGCGGACATCGGCATCGTCGTCCGCAACACCGGCGACGACGCGGGCCAGGTGACCGCGACCGTACGGCTGCCGTCCGGGTTCGCGGTCCGGGCCGGGTCCGGCGGCAACGGCTGGGACTGCGCCGGCGCCGGCACGGTCGCCACCTGCACCCGGGACGAGCTCGACGGCGGCGACACGACGACCCTGCAGGTCCGGGCGGTCGTCGCCGCCGACGCCCCGCTGGCCGGCATGCTCACCGGCACGGTGAAGACCGCCGGCGCCGGCACCGCCCCGATCACGCCGACCCGCCTGGTCGTGCTGGTGTAGGACGTCAGGAGACGCCGAGGTCGCGGGCGATGAGCATGCGCTGCACCTCGGAGGTCCCCTCGCCGATCTCGAGGATCTTCGAGTCGCGCCAGTGCCGGGCGACCGGGAACTCGTTCATGAACCCGTACCCGCCGAAGACCTGGGTCGCCTCCCGCGCGTTGGTGACCGCGGCCTCGGACGAGTAGAGCTTCGCGATCGCCGCCTCCCGCTTGAACGGCCGGCCCGCCTGCAGCAGCCTGGCCGCCTCCCGCCAGGCCAGCCGGGACAGGTACGCCCGCATCTCCATGTCCGCGATCTTGAACTGGATCGCCTGGTACGCCCCGATGTTGCGGCCGAACGCCTCCCGCTCCCGCGCGTACCGCACGCACTCGTCGACGCAGGCCTGGGCCAGCCCGGTCGCCAGCGCCGCGATCGCGATCCGGCCCTCGTCCAGGATCGAGAGGAAGTTGGCGTAGCCGCGGCCGCGCTCGCCGAGCAGGTTCTCCGCCGGCACCCGGCAGTCGGCGAAGGCCAGCTCGTGGGTGTCGGAGGCGTGCCAGCCCACCTTCGAGTACGACCTCGCGACCGTGAATCCGGCCCGCGGCACCGGCACCAGGATCGAGGAGATCTCCTTCCTGCCGCCGGCGGACGTTCCCGTGACCGCGGTCACGGTGACGAGCTCGGTGATGTCCGTACCGGAGTTGGTGATGAACGCCTTGGTGCCGTCGATCACCCACTCGCCGTCCTCCAGGCGGGCGGTGGTCCGGGTGGCGCCGGCGTCCGAGCCACCGCCCGGCTCGGTCAGCCCGAACGCCCCCAGCGCCGTGCCCGCGCACAGCCGCGGCAGCCACTCCCGCTTCTGCTCCTGGCTGCCGAACCGGTAGACCGGCATCGCGCCCAGCGAGACCCCGGCCTCCAGCGTGATCGCGACCGAGGAGTCGACCCGGGCCAGCTCCTCGATGGCCAGGCAGAGCGTGAGGTAGTCGCCGCCGCCGCCGCCGTACTCCTCCGGGAACGGCAGGCCGAACAGGCCCAGCTCGGCCATCTGCTTGACCACCGGGTACGGGAACTCGGCCCGCTCGTCGTAGCCGGCCGCCACCGGGGCGACCACCGAGCGGGCGAAGTCGGCGACGGTGCGGCGGAAGTCTTCCTGGTCGGCGTCGAGGTCGGGCATGGCCCGATCGTGTCACCCGGCCCGGCGGCCCGGAAGTCCGGCCAGGATCGTCTGCGTACACTCTTCCGGTGCCTCTGACCGACCGTTTCGGCACCTCGTGGCGGGTGCTGATCAAAGAGATCTCGGCGTTCGGGGTCGTCGGTGTCGTCAACCTCTTCGTCGACATCGGCCTGTTCAACCTGATCCACTTCCGGATCGGGCTGGGCCCGACGACCTCCAACATCATCTCGACCGGGGTCGCGACGACGATCTCGTACTTCGCCAACCGGCACTGGTCCTTCTCGCACCGGGCCCGTACCGGGCTGCGCCGGGAGTACGTCCTGTTCTTCGTGATCAACCTGGTCGCGCTGGGGATCTCCAGCATCGTGATCGCGTTCACGTTCTACGTGATCGGCGCGCACAGCGCGTTCGCGCTGAACGTGGCGAAGTTCATCGGGATCGGGATCGGCACGGTGTTCCGCTTCTGGTCCTACAAGCGGTACGTCTTCCCGCCGCACCCGGAGGACGTCCCGGCCGGCGCCACGATCGAGGACTGACCAGACCCGGGCCGCGGGCCTACACCGCGCCGGCGGGCCAGCCGCCGGCCTGGTCGGACTCGTCGGCGAGCGGCAGGTAGACGGCGAACACCGGCGGCACCGGCCGGGACAGCTCCAGCCGGCCGCCGTCGGACTCGACCAGCGCCCGGGCCAGCGCGAGCCCGATCCCGGTCCCGTCGCCGCCGCTCACCCCGCGCTCGAAGAGCTTGCCGACCAGCTCCGGCGGCACGCCCGGCCCCTCGTCGGTGACCTCGACCACCGCGTGCCGCCCGGACCGCCGGACGCCGACCCGGACCGTCCCGCCGCCGTGCTCCAGCGCGTTGTCGACCAGTACGCCGACCGCCTGCTGCAGCCGCCCCGGCTCGGCCCGGGCGATCAGCTTGTCCGGCGCGTCGATCTCGACCCGCCGGCGCAGCCCGCGCAGCGTCGGCTCCCGCTCGTCGACGACGGCCGCGACCTCGCGGCCCACGTCGACGTCGCCCGCGCCCTCGGCCCGCGCCGTCCGGGCCTGGGCCAGGATCTCGTCGACCACCGCGGACAGCCGCTCGGCCTGCTCCAGGGCCGCGCTGGCCTCCCGCTGCACGTCCGCGTCGGGCGAGATCGCGATCTCCTCCAGCCGCATCCGCAGCGCGGTCAGCCGGCTGCGCAGCTGGTGCGAGACGTCGTCGGCCAGCGTGCGTTCCCGCTGGATGACGGCCGAGATCTGGCCGGCGGCCCGGTCCAGCACCTCGCAGATCCGGTCCAGCTCGTCGATGCCCGGCCGGGCCGGCGAGGTCCGGTAGTCCCCCGCCCCCAACCGCGCCGCGCGCGCGGCCACGTCGCTGAGCGGCTCGGCCAGCCGCCGGGCCAGCAGCACCGCGGCGATCGCGGCCAGCACGGCCGATCCCGCCATCCCGGCCACCACCGCGAACCCGACCCGGAACTGCCGCCCCCGTACGTCCCCGGCCGAGCGGGCCACGGTCACCTCGCCGCCACCCGGCACCGGCGCCGAGGCCGTGTACGGCGTGTCACCCAGGTTCGGGCCGGCCGCCACCGTCTTCCCGTCCGAGTTGCGCACGGTCACCTGCTCGCCCGGCGGGACGAGCCGGGTGAGCCGGTCCGCGGTCGGCTCCCCGTTCGCCGGGTCCTCCACCACCGCGGCCACCGTCTGGACCTGACGCAGCAGCTCGGTCCGGGCGTTGTCGGCGATCAGCCGGACCGTCACCACCAGCAGCGGCAGCCCGAGCGAGAACACCGAGACCGCGACCACTGCCAAGGTGGCGGCGAGCAGCCGACGGCGCACGCTGTGTCAGCCGCGCTCGAAACGGAAGCCGACACCACGCACGGTGGTCAGCAGCCGGGAACGCTGCGGGTCGTCGCCGAGCTTGCGTCGCAACCAGGACACGTGCATGTCGAGCGTCTTGGAGGCACCGCCCTCGGCGTCGTCCCAGACCTCGCGCATGATCCGGTTGCGGGTCACGACCGCGCCCGCCTCCTCCAGCAGCACCCGGAGCAGCTCGTACTCCTTGTTGGACAGGTGCAGCTCGACGTCGTCCTGCCAGACCCGGCGGGAGGCGAGCTCCATCCGGACGCCGCTGGCCTCCAGCACGTCGCCGGTCCGGCGGCGCAGCAGCGCCCGCACCCGGGCCAGCAGCTCGGCCAGCCGGAACGGCTTGGCCACGTAGTCGTCCGCGCCCGCATCCAGACCGACCACGAGGTCAATCTCGTCGGTCCGCGCGGTGAGGACGAGGACCGGCACGGAGTTGCGCCCGGCCCGCAGCCGGCGGCAGACCTCGAGCCCGTCCATGTCCGGCAGCCCGAGGTCCAGCACGACGAGGGCGACGTCGCCGGACATCGCCTCCGACAGCGCGCTCGCGCCGTCGTTGCGGACCAGCACGGAGTAGCCCTCGCGCTGCAACGCGCGGGCCAGCGGCTCCGAGATCGCCGGATCATCCTCGGCGAGAAGCACTGTTGTCATACCGGAGTCACCCCATGCCGACGGCGGGAAAAGCCTCTGTCCTTGCCGCGCGCGGCGGCGAATCGGGCGATCAGCTCGGCGCGCAGGTCTTCCGGTTGCACCACCGCGTCCACGACGAGCTCGCTGGCCAGCCGCAGCACGTCGATGTCTTCTTCGTACGCCTCGCGCCGGCTCCGGACGAACTCGGCCCGCTCGGCCTCGTCGGCGATGGCCGCGATCTTGTTGGCGTAGACCGCGTTCACCGCCGCTTCGGCACCCATGACTGCGATCTTCGCGGTTGGCAGCGCCAAAGTCGCGTCCGGCTCGAAACCCGGACCGGACATCGCGTACAAACCAGCGCCATACGCCTTACGGACGACCACACAGACCTTCGGTACGGTCGCCTCGCTGATCGCCGTGATCATCTTGGCGCCGTGCCGGATGATGCCCTGCTTCTCCACCGCGGTGCCGACCATGAAGCCCGGCACGTCGGACAGGAACACCAGCGGCACGGTGAAGGCGTCGCAGAGCTGCACGAACCGGGTCGCCTTGTCCGCGGAGTCGACGAACAGCACGCCGCCCTTGAACTGTGAGTTGTTGCCGAGCACGCCGACGACCTGGCCGTCGAGCCGGGCGAAGCCGACGGTGAGCTCGCGGGCCCAGCGGGCCTGGATCTCGAAGTACGAGTCCTCGTCGACCAGGGCCTTGACGTACCGGCGCATGTCGAAGGCCTGCCGCTCGCTGCCCGGGACCAGCCCGCGCAGGTCGCCGGAGCCCGGGCCCGTCGCGGCCGCGGCGGGCGGCGTCCCCTGCCAGTTCGAGGGCAGGTAGGACAGGTAGCGGCGGACGACGTCCAGCGCCTCCGGCTCGTCCTTGCAGAGGAAGTGGCCCACGCCGGACTCGGACGTGTGCACCTTGGCCCCGCCCATCGCCTCGAGCGTGGTCTTCTCCCCGGTCACCATCTCGACCATCCGGTCGGACCCGAGGTACATCGACGCGTTGCCGTCGACCATCGCGACCACGTCGCAGAACGCCGGGATGTACGCCCCGCCGGCCGCGCTCGGCCCGAACAGCGCGCAGACCTGCGGGATCGAGCCGGACGCCCGGACCTGGTTCCAGAAGATCCGCCCGGCGCCGCGGCGGCCCGGGAACAGGTCGACCTGGTCGGTGATCCGGGCCCCGGCCGAGTCGACCAGGTAGACCATCGGGACCGAGGTCGCGTACGCCCGCTCGATGATCCGGATGATCTTCTCCACCGTCCGGGCGCCCCAGGAGCCCGCCTTGACCGTGGAGTCGTTGGCCATCAGGCAGACCGGGCGGCCGTCGATGCGGGCCTGACCGGTGATCACACCGTCGGCGGGCAGGTCGCCGGCCAGCACGTTGGCGAGCATGCCGTCCTCGACGAAGGACCCCTCGTCCACCAGCAGCCGGACCCGCTCGCGGGCGAACAGCTTGCCCTTGGCCGCGTTGGCCTCGTGGTAGCGCGGGGCGCCGCCCTTCTCGACCGTGGCCCGCGCCTCGGCTGCCCCGCCGTCCGTGTTCACGTGCCAGTTTTACTCCCGTCGGCGATTTCGTCGGTGACCGGTGGCAGTCTTGCGCCGCGGACGGGGAACCCCGGCACCGGGCCGGGCTCGACGAGGAGGTCGCAGACCATGAGCGAGCGCAACGGCTACCCCCAGGGCGTGCCCTGCTGGGCCGACGTCGCCACCGACGATCCCGAGGCCGGCCGGGCGTTCTACGCCGCGCTGTTCGGCTGGGAGTGGGAGGTGAACCCGGACCCGAGCTTCGGCGGCTACTCGATGGCGCTGCTGCGCGGGAAGAAGGTGGTCGGGCTGGCCGGGAAGATGGACGCGAGCCAGCCGTCGGCCTGGACGCCGTACCTCGCCGTGGACGACGCGGACAAGTTCGCCGCCGCGGTCCCCGACGCCGGCGGGACGATGGTGTCGCCGGTCATGGACATCGAGGGGGCCGGCCGGATGGCGCTCGCGACCGACCCGGCCGGCGCGGTCTTCGGCGTCTGGCAGCAGCAGGAACACCGCGGGTCGGAGCTGGTCGACGAGCCCGGCACCGTGGTCTGGAACGAGCTGATCTCCTCGGACCTCGACGCGGCCGGCGCGTTCTTCGCGGCGACGCTCGGGGTCGCGTTCGAGGACATGGACACCGGTGGCGACGGCGTCTACAAGCTCCTGCAGGTCGACGGCCGGACCGTCGGCGGCGCCACGCCGCTGCTGCCGGAGATGTCGCCGCACTGGGGGATCTGGTTCGAGGTCGCGGACGCCGACGCGACCCTCGCACGGGCCCAGGAGCTGGGCGGAAGCGTCTACCGGGCGGTGGAGCAGACGCCCCAGGGGCCGCGCGCGGTGCTGGTCGACCCGCAGGGCGTCGCGTTCGGCGTGATCGCCTCGGGCTCGACGGAGTAGCGCTCAGCCCGGCGGGGTGAGCAGGCCGACGGGTTCGCCCCGCCAGTCCGGCGGGATGATCGCGAACGCGTCGGCGAGGGCGGCCCCCCAGAGCGAGCCGGGGCGGTCCAGGCCGACGGCCTCGACCGCGCCGTCCGGCCGGCGCCGGACCGGCAGGATCCGGGTCGGGGCGGCCGTGGGCCGGCCGGGCAGCTGCGGCCGGCCGCCCATGTTCGGCGCGCCCCCGACCAGCTCGGCCGTGGGCGGGTCGGGCAGCGCACGTCCGGTGAGCCCGGCCAGCAGCGGCCCGAGCACGGTCAGCACCCCGACCAGCGCCGCGTACGGGTAGCCGGGCAGCACGACCACGGGCCGGCCGTCCGGCAGCACGGCCAGCCGCTGCGGGCCGCCCGGGCGGCAGTTCACCTTGTCCACCAGCACCTGTGCGCCCAGCGATCGCAGCGCCGGCACGACCAGGTCCTTCGGGCCGCCACCGGCGCCGCCGCAGGTGAGCACCAGATCGCCCGGGGCCGACGCGATCACCCCGGCCACGTCACCCACCTCGGTGTCGGCGACCCGCCGGGGCGGCAGCAGGCGGCCGCCGAGGCCACGGACCCAGCCGGGCAGCGCCGGGCCCAGCGCATCCCGCACCAGGCCGCCGTGCGAACCGCCGGCCTGCACGATCTCGTCGCCGGTGATGAGCAGCGCGGCCACCGGCCGGGGGCGCACGGTCAGCGTGTCCAGGCCGACCGCGGCGGCCAGGCCGATCACGGCCGGGGTGACCGGGGTGCCGGCCGGCAGCAGGTCGGTGCCGAGCGGGACGTCCTCGCCCGAGCGGCGGACGTTCTTGCCCGCGAACGCCGTCCCGGTCACCCGGTCGCCCTCCCGGCTCGCGTGCTCGTACGGGAGGACCGCGACGGTGCCGGGCGGGACGGCCGCGCCGGTGGCGATCTCGACCGTGGTGCCGGGGGCGAGCGGCGGACGCTCGGTCGCCGGGCCGGCCAGCGCGCGGCCGACCACCCGCCAGGGGCCCTCGGGCGTGGGCACCGCGTACCCGTCCATGGCGGAGCAGTCGAAGCCGGGCAGCGGGGTGCCGGCCCGCATGGAGTCGGCCAGCGTGCCGCCCTCGGCCTCGGCCAGCGTCGCCTCGACCGGCGGCACCGGCCGGACGGCCTCGTACGCCGTCTGCCGGGCCTCCGCCCAGGCCGCCCTCACCGCTGCGCCCTACACACTCTCGCCGGCGGAACCGCTCCCCGCGACCGGCCGCGCCCCGTCCCCCGCACCGGCAGAACCAGCCCTCCCCACAGCACCGCCGCCGCCGGCCACCGAACCGTCGCCCGCAGCACCGCCGCCGCCGGCCGCCGAGCCGTCGGCCGCGCGCCGGTCGTCGCGGCGGTCGCCCCGGTCACGGCCGCCGGCGTCGGAGGCGGCGGCGGAGTCGGCGCCTGGGTGGGCCTCGGCCCAGGCGACGGCCATGGCGCTGATGCGGACGGCGAGGTCCGCGGCCTCGTCGGCGCTGCCGGCCCGCCCGGCAGCGAGCCCCATCAGGTACGCCGTCAACGGCGCCGCCGGCCGCGCCACCCCGTGCGCGACGTCCTTGGTCATGTCGAGCACGAGATCCCGGGTGCGCTCGTCGACGAGGTCGGCGACCCCCAGCTCGGCGACCACCGCGGCGGTCCAGTCTTCCAGCGTGCTCATCTCACCCTCCGGCCCGGTTTGCGTGCGCTGTGCTGATCCTTCCCGACCGCGCACGCGCCGGAACTCACGGGGCGACAGGTTCGGGCAGCAGCAGGCGCTCGCGGCCGGCGTACACGTTGCAGCGGCGGTTGCGGAGGAACCCGGCCAGCGTGACCCCGAAGTCGACCGCGACGGCGACCGCGAGCGACGAGGGCGCCGACACCGACGCGACGACCGGGATCCCGGCCGCGACGGCCTTCTGCACGATCTCGTATCCGCACCGGCCGCTGACCATGAGCACGGTCCCGGACAGCGGCAGCCGGTCGCCGAGCAGCGCCCAGCCGACGATCTTGTCGACCGCGTTGTGCCGGCCGATGTCCTCCCGGGCCGCGATGAGCTCCCCGGCCGGGGTGAACAGCCCGGCGCCGTGCAGCCCGCCGGTCGTCTCGAACACGCTCTGCGCCTCCCGCAGCGCGTCGGGCAGGCCGTAGAGGACGTCGACGGGCACGGCGGGCCCGTCCGCGACCCGGCTCAGCCCGCGCTCGTGCAGCGCGTCCAGCGAGGTCGTGCCGCAGACCCCGCAGGCGCTGGACACGATCCCGGACCGGACCGGCGCCTCCAGCGGCGGCCCGTCGACCTCGACCGTGACCACGTTGAACTTCTGGTCCGGCCGCTCGACATCCGCGCAGTACGACACCTGGCGCGGCAGGCCGGGCAGCAGCCCCTCGGCGTGCAGGAACCCCGCCGCGAGCTCGAAGTCGTTGCCGGGTGTCCGCATCGTCACCGCGACGGTCTGGGACCGCCCGCCGGCCGACAGCCGGATCTCCAGCGGTTCCTCGGTGACGAGGGAGTCCCGGCGGCGCACCTCGGTGTCGCCGTCGAGCGTGACCACCCGGGTCCGGGTGGCCGGTCCAGGCCGGTCCGCGCTCATACGACCAGTGTTCCACCGTCCGCGGCCGGCAGTGACTCGTCACACGCTGCGTTTCGGGATCGATTCAGATAGCGTCGTGTTGTCAGAGAGGAACGACGACGAGAGGACGTGAGATGACCAAGGTCCGCGAGATCGTCAGCCGGTTCGACCGGTGGACGCTCGACGTGTTCAACCCGCAGTACCCGTTCGCGCGCCGGTAGGCAGAGCGACCCAGAACCCCAGGGCGCGGCACACATCGAGGTGTGTCGCGCTCAGTCGTGTCCGGTGGTGGTCCGGCGGGCGTCGGCGTCGCGGCGGGTCAGCCCACGCGCGTCCAGCAGCTCCAGCAGCGGTACGGCGACCCGGCGGCTGGTCCCGAGCGCCTGCCGGGCCTCGGACAGCGTGAACGGCTGCGGGATCCCGGCCAGCACGGCGGCCGCCTCGGCCTCGGCGCCGGGCCGCAGGTAGACCCCGTCGGCGACCCGCAGCAGCGCGCCGACCCGGACCGCCGCCGCCAGCTCCCGCCGCCCCAGCCCGAGCTCGGCCAGCCGGTGCGCCTCGGGCGCGCCGAACGGCGCCCGCGCCAGGTCGGCCAGCACCGTCTCCACCGGCACCCGGAGCTCGGCCGGCAGCGCGAGCCCGCCGTCCGCGACCACCCGCCCGTCGCGCAGCTCCAGCCCGGGTCCGAGCCCGGCCAGCAGCGGCACCAGCCGGGCGTCCGGCAGCCCGACCCGCCGGCGGGCCGCCTCGACCGGCAGGCCGTGCTCGAGGGGATGCCCGGCCGCGTGCGCCGCCACCGCCGTGACCAGCGCCGTCCGCCAGGCCGCGGCCTGTCCCGGGTCGACCAGCCAGTCCCCGGCCCGCAGCGCGCCCGCCGGCTCCGGTACGCCCATCGCCCGCAGCCGCGCCGCGGGCACCGCCCCGCGCCGGGCCAGCTCCGAGGCCCCGTCCGGGCGCCCGTCCAGCCCGGCCAGCACCGCCGCCCGGGCGGCCGCGGCCCCCCGCCGGCGCAGCGGCGGCGGGTCCACGTCCAGCACCCGGACCCCGGACACGACCAGGTGCCGCCCCGGGTCGCGCAGCAGCATCCGGTCCCCGACGTGCAGCGGCAGCGGCCGGGCCAGGGTGAGCCGGGCGGCCGTGTCGCCGAGCGGCCGGACCCGGACCGGCACCGCGGCCGACCCGGCGTGCAGCATCAGCTCCCCGGGCAGCTCGTCCGCGGTCACCGCGACGTCGACCACCGCGGCCGGCGTCCACGCCCCCGGCGTGACCAGCGCCGCGCC
>DASYKU010000081.1 GCA_035995165.1 Mycobacteriales bacterium | reverse complement strand
TCGGCCAGCCCGGCCGCCAGCACCGCGGTCAGCACGCTCGCGCCGCCCTCCACCAGCAGCCGCGTCACGCCCCGGCCGGCCAGCTCGGCGAACACGTCCGGCAACGTGCCGGCGAGCACCAGCGGGGGCGGGCCGCCGGCGAAGACCGCCGCGGCCGGGTCGAGCGCGCCGCGGGTCAGCACCACCCGGGCCGGCGTCGGCGGCAGTCCCCGCGCCTCGCGCTCGCGGCGGCGCTCGGCCGAGCGGACCAGCAGCCGCGGATCGTCGGCCCGGACCGTGCCGGCGCCGACCAGGATCGCGTCGCAGCTCGCCCGCAGCGCGTCCACGGCGTCCAGGTCGGCATCACCCGAGAGCATGAGCCGGGCCGGCGACCGGTCGTCCAGCGCGCCGTCCACCGACACGGCCGCGCTGAGCACGACGTACGGGCGCCCGGGCATACCCCGGGACGCTAGCGGGGCGTACCACACCTGCGCTGACACACCCGGCCGGTGGGGCGGCCATGGGCGTTCCTCGCTCCGGCTGGCAACCTGGACCGCGACGGCCCGCGTGCGTGGCGCGGGATGGACCCGACGGGAGCGACGACGGTGCCGGTGGCAGGGGAGCGGCCCGGGGACCGGGCGCTGCTGCTGGCCGCGATCGAGCGGTCCCGGCGCTGCCCGCCCAGCACCACGGCGTACGCGGTGGGGGCGGTCGTGCTCGGCGCCGACGGGCTGACCCACGACGCCGGCCACTCCCGCGAGGTCGACCCGGCCGACCACGCCGAGGAGGTCGCGCTGGCCCGGCTCGCGGCCCGGGCCGAGGTCGCCGGGGCGACGCTCTACACCTCGATGGAACCGTGCAGCGTCCGCCGGTCCCGGGACCGCAGCTGCACCGAGCTCGCGATCGAGGCCGGGGTGGCCCGGGTCGTGTTCGCGCTGCGGGAGCCGCCGCTGCTCGCCGACTGTGACGGCGCCGCGCTGCTGGCGGCTGCCGGGGTGGAAGTGGTCGAGATGGCCGAGTTGGCTGCGGCCGTACGGGCGGTCAACGCGCACCTGTTGGGACCTCGCTAGACTGCGGTGGACTCCGAACGGTGAAGGAGATCCCGCGTGGCAACGGTGCACGTCGAGCTCGTGTCGGTCGAGCGTCTGCTGTGGTCCGGTGACGCGACGATGGTCATCGCCCGGACTACGGAGGGTGAGCTCGGCGTCCTGCCCGGCCACGCGCCGCTGCTGGGCGAGCTGGCCCCCGGCGGGGTGGTCCGCGTCCAGCAGGAGGGCGGCGAGGAGCTGGTCTTCGCGGTGCACGGCGGCTTCCTGTCGGTGACCGAGGACGGCGTCTCGATCCTGGCCGAGGTCGCCGAGCAGGCCGACGAGATCGACGTCGGCCGAGCCCAGCAGGCCCTGGAACAAGCCCGGTCCGCGGGCGAGGACGACGACGAGGCGGCGGCCGCCGCGAGCCGGGCGCTCTCCCGCCTGCGCGCAACCGGCCAGTCCGTGTAGCCGCCATGGCGGTGGAGGTCGTCCTAGCCGTCGTGGTAGCCGTGGCGCTGGTGGCCCTCCTCCTGGTCGTGCTCGCGCTGCGGCGGAGGGTGCTGCTGCGCCCGGCGGGGTCGATCGACATGAGCCTGCGCACCCGCTTCGGCCGGATCGGCGGCGGCTGGGCCCTCGGCGTCGGCCGCTACACCGGCGAGGACCTGCACTGGTACCGGTTGTTCGCGCTCACCGTGAAGCCGGCCCGGACGCTGTCCCGGCGCGAGCTGCAGGTGATCGGCCGTCGGCAGCCGTCCGGGGCCGAGTCCTGGGCGGTGCAGGCCGGCGCCGTCATCGTGGAGTGCGAGGACGACGACGGGCCGGTGCAGGTCGCGATGAGTTCCGGCGCGGTCACCGGCTTCCTGTCCTGGCTGGAGTCCGCGCCGCCCGGCTTCGCGATCCCGGGTTACGCCGCGAGCTAGCGGTTCGCCCCCGGCGTCCAGAGGACGTCGCCGTCCGGGTTGGCCGTGCGGGCCAGGATGAACAGCAGGTCCGAGAGCCGGTTCAGGTAGCGGGCCGGGACCTCGGTGGTCCGGTCCGGGTCGGCCTCGATCAGCGCCCAGGCGCTGCGCTCGGCCCGCCGCACGATCGTCCGGGCCTGGTGCAGCAGCGCGGCCCCCGGAGTCCCGCCCGGGAGCAGGAAGCTGTCCAGCTTGCGCAGGCCGGCGTTGAACTCGTCGCAGGCCGCCTCCAGCCGCTCGACCTGCGCGTCGGTCACCCGCAGCGGCGGGAACTCGGGCGCCTCCACGACCGGCACGCAGAGGTCGGCGCCGACGTCGAACAGGTCGTTCTGCACGGTGGTGAGCACCGCGGCCACCGGCTCGGCCAGGTCGCCCAGCGCGAGCGCGACGCCGATGGCCGAGTTGGCCTCGTCCACGTCCGCGTACGCGACGAGCCGGGGGTCGGTCTTGCGGACCCGGCTCAGGTCGCCGAGCGCGGTGGTCCCCGCGTCGCCGGTCTTGGTGTAGATGCGGGTGAGGTGCACGGCCATGTCCCGACACTATCCGGGCGGCACCAGCCGTCGCGCCTGCTCCTCGTCGGCCGGGAAGACCAGCACCTGGACCCGGCCGTCACCCCGGACGCCGACCGTGGACCGGATCCCGGCCTTCGACAGCACCGCCCGCAGCGCCGCCGCCGCGGTCCGGTCCGGCAGCTCCGCGACCGCGCGCAGCAGGCCGGTGTCGATCTGGGTGCCCTGCGGGACCAGCCGGCGGGCCGCCGCGGTCCGCCGCCGCCCGGACCCGAAGATCCACTTGCTGAGCATCGCCAGCACCGCCACCACGACGATCGCGATCACCGGGCTGATCGCATAGTGGGTGGGGTTCACGCCGTCGATGGGCACGCGCCCAGTCTCGCACCGAAGGCGTCGACGCGTCTCCAGGTGCACTCGGGTGTCGAACCTGCCAACCAACTGTGCGGTAGGTGACGATCCGGTGACAGTTTCGCCGAGGATGCATCGCCACGGCCGGCAACGGAGTCTCCTGGGTGACGGCGCATCGCGGGGGATGGAGACGCCATGCTGGTGACGACGACGGCAGGCGAAGTGACGCTGGTCGGACGGCTGGACGCGCGTGCCGCCGGCCCGGTCCGGGACGCGCTGCACTCGGCGCTGGCCGTCGGCCGCGGCCGGCTGGTCGTGGACCTGTCCGGGGTCGAGCTGCTGGACGCGACCGGCCTCGGCGTGCTGGTCGGCGCGCACCGCCGGGCCCGCCTCGACGGCCGCGAGCTGGTGCTGCGCGGCGCGTCGTTCCGGGTGGCCCGGCTGCTCAAGGTGACCCGGCTGGACCGGGTGATCACGGTCGAGCCGGAGCGCGTTCCGGCCTAGGTCTTCTTGGGTCCGAAGCGGACCCGCACGCCCGGCGACCAGAGCACGCTCGTCGGCGTTCCCAGCGGCTGCGGCAACCCCGCCGCGGCGACCAGCCCGTCGTCCAGGTACTCCAGCTCGGCCCGGTGCAGCGGCCATTGCCGGTGCTCGTTCGGCCAGTACGCCGCCGCCCCGCGCCGCCCGCTCAGGTGCAGCCCCCAGCGGGCGGTGACGAACCGCTCCAGCTCGGTCGGCTCGCCCACCCGCTCCCCGGCCCGCACGACCAGCGCGCTCGTCGTCCCGCGCGGCCCGGGCCAGCGGCGACGGCAGACGTACGCGTGCCTCGGGCCGGCGTCGGTCACCGACATCCGCGACCAGACGTACGGGACCCCGAGCGCGCGGGCCACCAGCACCGGCACCAGCCGGGTCGCGTCCAGGGACCGGAAGAACACCCCGCGGCGGCCGGCCTCGTCGACGGTGTAGAGCCGCACGTTGGTCTCCGCGAACGACCCGAGGTACGGGATGCCCGGCGTCGGCCCGATCCCGATGTCCCGCATCCGGAACGCGACCAGCCCGACCTGCGTCGCGCCGTCCAGCACGTCCGGCCGGACACCCGGCGGCAGCAGCGGCGCCACCACGTCCGGGTCCAGGGCCCAGTGCACGAAGGCCAGGTCCAGCCAGGCCTGACGGAACACGGTGGTGCGCACCGGCCGCGGGGTCGTCGCCGTGAGGGGCTCCACGTGCCCCATCCTGTACCGATGGGCCGGGTGGCGTTGGTGTCGGGTGCGTCGCGAGGGTTGGGCGCGGCGATGGCGGAGCGGCTGGCTGCGGACGGGATGCGGGTGGCGGTGAACTACGTCGCCGGGACGGAGGCCGAGGCCCGGGCCGTGGCCGAGCGGATCGGCGGCACCGCGGTCGAGGCCGACGTGACCGACGAGACCGCCGTGACGCGGCTCGTGCGCGAGGTGGAGCTGAGCCTGGGCCCGGTCGAGGTGCTGGTCTGCAATGCCACCGGGCCGCAGCCCGGGATCCCGTTCGAGGAGCTGAGCTGGGCCGACCTGCTCGACCAGCTGGCCTTCTTCGCCCGCAGCCCGCTGCTGCTGAGCCAGGCCGTGCTGCCGGGGATGAAGGCGGCCGGCTGGGGGCGGATCGTGCACATCGGGTCGGACATCACCGACCGGGTCCCGCCGGACATGGCCGCGTACGTCGCCGCGAAGGCGGCGCAGCTCGGCCTCGCCGGCGCGATGGCGCAACACGTCGCCCGCTGGGGCATCACGGTGAACACCGTCGCGCCGGGCTGGATCCCGGTCGAGCGCCATGCCGGGGCGACGCCGGCGGAGCTGGCCGCGTACGCCGTCCACCTGCCCGGCGGGCGGCTCGGCACCCCGGCCGAGGTCGCGGCTGCGGTGTCGTTCCTCGCGTCGGACGCCGCGTCCTTCGTGAACGGTGAACGCATCCGGGTCGACGGCGGCCACGGCCGGGTCTGACGGACGGAACGGCGGCGGGGTGAGCTAGCCTCCTTCGCCGTGAGGCTGGTCGTGGCGCGGTGCAGTGTGGACTACGTGGGACGGCTGACCGCGCACCTGCCGATGGCGCCGCGGTTGCTGCTGGTGAAGGCGGACGGGTCGGTGTCGATCCACGCCGACGACCGGGCGTACAAGCCGCTGAACTGGATGAGCCCGCCGTGCACCCTCCGCGAGGAGGACGGCCTCTGGACGGTCACCAACAAGGCCGGGGAGCGGCTGCTGATCACGCTGGAGGAGGTCCTGCACGACTCCTCGCACGAGCTGGGCACCGACCCCGGCCTGGTCAAGGACGGCGTCGAGGCCGACCTGCAGCGGCTGCTGGCCGAGCAGATCCATACCCTCGGCGCGGGCTACCGGCTGGTCCGGCGCGAGCACCCGACCGCGATCGGCCCGGTCGACATCCTCTGCCGGGACGCCGGCGGCGCCTCGGTCGCGGTCGAGATCAAGCGCCGCGGCGAGATCGACGGCGTCGAGCAGCTCACCCGCTACCTGGAGCTGATGAACCGCGACCCGGTGCTGACCCCGGTCCGCGGGGTCTTCGCCGCCCAGTCGATCACCCCGCAGGCGCGCGTGCTGGCCGCCGACCGGGGGATCGCCTGCGTCACCCTGGACTACGACGCCCTGCGCGGCGTCGACGACCCCAGCACCCGCCTCTTCTGAGCCGTACGCAGGTCGGTGTTCTGCTCCTCCGTCTTCTCCTCGAAGCGGACGGCCTGGGCGACCTTCTCGCTGGGCATGGCCAGGCTGACGGCGTAGTAGAAGATCACCAGGCGCCAGGCGATGACCACGAGCAGGTCGATCCAGTCCGGCAGCGCGTTGCGGGCGCCGTCGCCGTAGCGGCCGAGCAGGCCGATGATCGTCCTGCCGGCGGCCGGGGAGTCAGCCGGCGGTGCGGAGGGCGGCGGCGAGGTCGTCGAGCTGGACCGGCCCGAGCCCGAGCGCCGCCGTGTGCCAGGCCTTGAGGTCGAACCCGGCGCCGAGCCGGGTCCGCGCCTCGTCCCGGGCCGCCAGCCAGGCCCGCTCGCCCAGCTTGTACGCGGTCGCCTGGGCCGGCCAGCCGAAGTACCGCACGATCTCCGGGTGCAGCCGGTGGGCCGCGATCCGGCCCCGGTCCCGCAGCACCTCGGTCGCCACCTCGAACGTCCAGCGCGGGCCGTGCCGCTCGGCCTCGGCCGCCGGGATCGGCAGGTCGAGGTGTACGCCGAGGTCGATGACGACCCGGGCCGCGCGCAGCGCCGAGCCCTTGAGCATGCCCAGCCGGCGGCCGGGGGTGTCGAACCAGCCGAGCTCGTCGGCGAGCCGTTCCGCGTACAGCGCCCAGCCCTCGGAGTGGCCGGGGACGCCGCCGACCTTCTGGTGCCGGGACAGCCGGTCGCCCATCAGCCGGGCCTGACCGAGCTGCAGGTGGTGGCCGGGGACGCCCTCGTGGAAGACCGTGGTCTGCTCGGCCCAGACCGCGAACCGGTCCCGGTCGCCGAGCGGCCACCAGGTCCGGCCGGGCCGGGTGAAGGCCTCGTCCGGCGGGGTGTAGTAGGCCGAGCCCGAGCTGGACCCGATCGCCAGCGTCGCGTCGACCGCCCGCAGCTCGGGCGCGATGTCGAAGTGCACGCCGTCCAGCCGCTGGATCGCCGCGTCGTGCTGCTCCTGCAGCCAGACCCGGTACGCCTCGGTCCCCTCGACCACGTCGGTCTCGTCCAGCAGCGCCCGCGCGCCCTCGATGCCGGCGCCGGGGGCGACCCGCTCGGCCTCGGCCGCCATCTCGTCCTCGATGCGGTGCAGCTCGGCCCAGGCCCACTCGTACGACTCGACCGGGTCGGGGTCGGCGCCGAGCATCAGCCGGCGGAACAGCGCGTGCCGCTCCGGCCCGACCCCGTCGGCTTCGGCGGCCCGGGGCGCGTAGACCTTGCGCAGCCAGTCCGCCGTGTCCGCGTACGCCGAGTGCGCGTCGATGGCCGCGGCCGCGAGCGCGGGCCCGAGCGGGCCGTCGCCGTACGCGGTGACGACAGGGGCGTGGGTCGTGCCCTCGGAGTACCGGTCGGCCTGCAGCGCGGCCTCGACCGCCTGCCGGCGCGCGGCCGGCAGCCCGCGGTCCAGCCCCACCTGCAGGCTGTCCCGCCAGGACGCCAGCATCAGCGGCACCGCGGACAGCCGGGCGCCGACCGCGTTCCAGTCGTCGTCGCTCGCCTTGGGCAGCAGGTCGACGCTGTCCCGCACGGTCGACAGCAGGCCGAACGGCGCCCGCAGCGCCCGGTACGGCTCGCCCGCCTCGGCGGCTGCGAGCTCCGCCCGCAACCGTCCTCTCAGGAACACGGCGGCAGCTCCGTCCGCCGCCGAGCCGGCCGCGTCGCCCGGGGCGGCCGCGCCCGTCGCGCCGCCCGCGCCCGTCGCGCCGGCTGGGCCGGTCGAGAAGGCCGCCTCGGCGCGGTCGAGATCGGCGAGTGTCGAGCGGGCCAGGTCGGTCTTGGCTTCGGTGCCCGCGGGCCCGTAGTCGGTCGCGGCGCCGGCCGCCCCGGCGACCCCGCGCATCGTCCCCCAGACCGGATCCAGGGCCGCGAGGCCGACCACGTACCGCTCACAGATGTCGAAGACCGGGCTCGCCACGAGAACCCACGGTAGCCCGCCGCGCGATCAGCCCACCGGCCAGCACCGCGCCGAGGCAGCCGAGCGCCTCGTCCCCGAGCGTGTCCGTGTACGCGGTGTCCAGCTCGGTCCCGCCCCGGATGAACGTCACGTATTCGGCCAGCTCCCAGCCGATCGCGAGCAGTGCGCCGATCCCGGCCACCAGCAGTCCCAGCGCCCAGGCCGGCCGGATCCCGGCCCGCAGCAGCAGCAGCCCGGCACCGAGCGTGAGCAGGAACCAGTTGACCAGGTGGTTGGCGTCGTCCCACCAGGTCACCGAGTCGTACAGGTCCAGGGTGTTGCCGGTGACGTCGATCGCGAACGGCAGCATGAGCAGCGCGAACGGGCCCCAGGGCAGCGGCCGCCCGCCGAGGCGCGCCCACAGCGCCGGCACCAGCAGCATCAGCAGCGGGTACGCGACGAGCCGGCCCGCGAACGCCTTGCCCTCGAACCGCTCCAGGCCGGGCGCGAGCGTCGCGACCAGCAGCTGCCCGACCGTGACGGCCAGGATCGCCAGCGCCCACCACGGCCCGCGGCGGGTCACCCGCCGGCGGCCGGATTCACGAAGGTGATCGTCACGTTCGTGAAGCCGAGCGAGCGCATCAGCTTGTCCAGCGTGGTCTTCGTGTTGTCCTCGGCCCGTTTCTGCAGCCCGACCTGGCCGGCGGCGTCGGCCAGCCGTTGCCGGGCCAGCACGTACATCTGCTGGTTCTGCGGGTTGGGCTCGTCCGAGAACAGCCCGCCGAGCCGGTCGACGACGCCGAGGTCCTGGTTGAGCACCCGGCTCTGGGTCGGGTCGACGTTCGGCGTCGACAGCTGCGCGCGCGGGAGCGTGAGGGAGACCGACTTGCGGTCCGCGGAGACGGTGACCGCGTCGTCGCCGAGCTTGCGGAAGTCCACGTACGCGTCGACGGAGCCGACCGCGAGGAAGATCGTCCGCTTGCCCTTGATGATGTCGGGCAGGAACTTCGCGTCCTGCTGGATGTCGATGAGCACCTGGTACTCCCCGGCGGCGGCGTGGTACTCGGACAGGTCGCGCATCGCGACGAGCACGGCCGGCCCGCTGCGGTCCCTGTCCTCGTCCCCGAACGGCCACTTCGACAGCGAGCGCAGCCCGAGCAGCGCCAGGAGGGCCACGAGGAGCACGACCACGCCGGTGACCACGGTGCGGACGAACCCGCGCCGGATGCCGCCGGTGATGCGGGTGGCCCCGCCCCGGTCGGTGCTCCGCCGCGGCTCCGCGTCGGTGTCGCTGGACATTCCCGAGCCTCCCCGGCCTTGGACGGTTTCCAAGGTTGTTCTTACCCGTTCCGCCGCACGGCCGAACGATCCGGCATTACCCACGAGTAGCGTGACGGGCATGATCGGCGCGTACGACGTCGTGGTCGTCGGCGCGGGCAGTGCCGGCTGCGTGCTCGCCGCCCGGCTGTCCGAGGACCCCGGCACGAGCGTGCTGCTGCTGGAGGCGGGGCCGCCCGACGACCCGGTCGAGGTCCGGCTGCCGGCCGCGTTCTACCAGCTCTTCGGCACCGAGCGGGACTGGGACCTGCGCACCGAGCCGGAGCCCGAGCTGGCCGGGCGGCGGCTGGCCTGGCCGCGGGGGCGGACCCTGGGCGGCAGCTCCTCGATCAACGCGATGATCTACATCCGCGGCGCGGCGGCCGACTACGACGGCTGGGGCGTGCCCGGCTGGGGTTGGCGCGACCTGCTGCCCTACTTCCTGCGGGCCGAGGACAACGCCCGGGGCGCCTCGGCGTACCACGCGGTCGGGGGTCCGCTGCGGGTGGAGGATCTGCGCCGGCAGCACCCGCTGGTCACGGCGTTCCTGGAGTCGGCGGCCGCGGCCGGGCTGCCGGCCAACCCGGACTTCAACGGCGCCGCCCAGGACGGGTTCGGGCCTTACCAGGTGACCCAGCGCGGCGGTCGGCGCTGGTCGGCCGCGGACGCCTACCTGCGCCCGGCGCTGGGACGGCGCAACCTCACCGTGCTCACCGACGCCGCGGTCGGCCGGATCGTGCTGGCGGGCGGCCGGGCCACCGGGGTCGTGGTCACCCGGCAGGGCAGCACCGAGGTCGTCCGGGCCCGGCGCGAGGTCGTGCTGGCGGCCGGGGCGATCGGCAGCCCGCAGCTGCTCCTGGTCTCCGGGATCGGGCCGGCGGCCGCGCTGGAGGCGCTCGGCGTCGAGGTCGCCGCCGACCTGCCGGTGGGGGAGAACCTGCAGGACCACCCGACCCTGCCGCTGAACTTCCGCACCCGCGGCGTGCCCGACCTGCGCGACGCCGAGACGCCGGCCAACGTGCTGCGCTGGCTGGCCGGCCACCGCGGCCCGCTGACCTCCAACGTGGCCGAGGCCGGCGGGTTCGTCCGGACCACGGACGCTCCGGCGCCGGACCTGCAGCTGCTGGCGATGCCCGCGATGGTGGTCGACCACGGCCGGGCCGTGCTCGCGGCCGGGATGACGATCGCGCCGACCGTCGTGCACGTCCGCAGCCGCGGCCGGCTCACGCTGCGCTCGGCCGACCCGCGCTGGCGGCCCCGGATCGAGGCCGGCTACTTCACCGACCCGGCCGACCTCGCGGTCATGACGGCCGGGGTCGAGCTGGCCCACCGGATCGCCGCCACCGGCCCGCTCGCGGACATCATCCAGGCGCCGTACGGTCCGGCCGCGCTGGACCCGCAGGCCGCCGTCCGGGCCGGCACCGAGACGCTCTACCACCCGGTCGGCACCTGCTCGATCGGCCCGGTCGTGGACGCCGAGCTGCGCGTGCACGGCGTGGCCGGGCTGCGGGTCGCCGACGCCGCCGTGATGCCGGCCGTCCCGCGCGGCAACACCAACGCCCCCACCATCGCGATCGCCGAGCGCGCCGCCGACCTCATCCGCGGTCGCGTCCGGAACCCGGCCCTGACAGGAGCGTCATGACGTCCACAGTGGACACCTTCGAGTCGGTCAACCCCGCGACCGGCGAGCCGGTGGGCACGTTCTCCGTCCACGACGAGGCCGCCGTACGGTCCACTGTGGACCGGGCCCGGACGGCGGCGGCCTGGTGGGACTCGCTCGGGTTCGCCGGGCGGGCGGCGCGGCTGCGGATCTGGCAGGCCCGGCTGGCCAACCGGTCCGGCGAGCTGGCCGAGCTGATCCACCGGGAGACCGGCAAGCCGGTCGACGACGCGATGATCGAGCTGGCCAGCGCGGTCGAGCACGTGCACTGGGCGCCCGCCAACGCCGCGCGGGTGCTGGGCCGGCGCAAGGTCCGCCCGGGCGTGCTGGTCGCCAACCTGGCCGCGTCGGTGGAGTACCAGCCGTACGGGGTGGTGGGCGTCATCGGGCCGTGGAACTACCCGGTCTTCACCCCGATGGGCTCGATCGTCTACGCGCTCGCGGCCGGCAACGCGGTCGTGTTCAAGCCCTCGGAGCACACCCCGGCGGTCGGGCAGTGGCTGGTCGACAGCTTCGCCGCGGTGGTGCCGGAGAAGCCGGTGCTGCAGCTGATCACCGGGGCCGGGAGCACCGGGGCGGCCCTGTGCCGGTCGGGGGTGGACAAGCTCGCGTTCACCGGCTCGACCGCGACCGCGAAGAAGATCATGGCCACCTGCGCCGAGACGCTCACGCCGGTGCTGCTGGAGTGCGGCGGCAAGGACGCGCTCATCGTCGACGCGGACGCCGACGTCGACGCGGCCGCCACCGCCGCGCTCTGGGGCGGGATGGCCAACGGCGGCCAGACCTGCATCGGCATCGAGCGGGTGTACGCCGTGGACGCCGTCTACGACGAGTTCGTCGCGGCCCTGACGGCCAAGGCCCGGACCCTGCGCCCGGGTGACGACCGGACGGCCTCGTACGGCCCGGCCACGGTGCCCGCCCAGCTCGACGTGATCCGCCGGCACGTGGCCGGCGCGCTGGACCGGGGCGGCCGGGCCCTGGTCGGGGGCGCCGACGCGGTCCGCCCGCCGTACGCGTACCCGACCGTGCTGGTGGACGTGCCCGAGGACGCCGAGGCGGTCACCCAGGAGACCTTCGGCCCGACCCTGACGGTGGCCCGGGTGGCCGACGCGGACGAGGCCGTCGAGCGCGCCAACGCGACCGGGTACGGCCTCGGCGCGGCCGTGTTCGCCAAGGCCGACGGCGAGGACATCGCCCGCCGGATCCGGTCCGGGATGGCCAGCGTCAACTCGGTGCTGGGGTACGCGGGCGTGGGCGCGCTGCCCTTCGGCGGCGTCGGCGACTCCGGCTTCGGGCGGATCCACGGCGATGACGGGCTGCGCGAGTTCGCCCGGACCAAGGCGATCACCCGGCAGCGGTTCCCGGCCCCGATCGACGTGACCCGCTTCGACCGCAAGCCCTGGGCGATCAAGGGGCTCGGGATGGTGCTGCGCTCGGTCTACGGGCGGGCTCCCCGCCCGTAGCGTGATTACCCTGGGTCCATGGCCCTGGAGACGATCGAGGAGTGGCGGGGGGAGGACCACCAGGTCCGCCGGATCACCGGCAGCGCCAGCACCAAGCCGTACCGGTGCCCCGGCTGCGACCAGCTGATCCGCCCGGCCACCCCGCACGTCGTCGTCTGGCCGCTCGCGGACGCCGAGGCGGCCGACCGCCGGCACTGGCACGCGCCGTGCTGGCGGGCCCGCGACCAGCGCGGCGTCCGGACCCAGCGGTCCCGCTCCGCTCCCCGGCACTAGGCCGTCTCTCGCCGTCGGCTCCGCCGCACTAGGGTCGGAGGCGTGTTCGATCTCACCGGCAGGACCGCTCTGATCACCGGCGCCTCCCGCGGCATCGGCGCCGCCGTCGCGGCCGCGTTCGTCGAGGCCGGCGCGCAGGTCGCGCTCAACAGCCGCGGCGTCGAGCAGCTGGCGAAGACCGCGTCCGAGGTCGGCGGCCACGCGCTGCCGGGCGACGTCACCGACCCCGAGATCGCCGGCGGCGTGGTCGCGGCCGCGATCGAGCAGCTCGGCCACCTCGACATCGTGGTCAACAACGTCGGCGGCAACGGGGTCATGGTCCCGTTCCCGCAGCTGCGGTTCGCCGGCTGGTCCAAGGTCATGCGGCTGAACGTGGACTCCACCGTGCACGTCCTGCAGGCCGCGGCGCCGCACCTGCTGGAGCGCGGCAGCGGCTCGGTGATCAACGTGGCCAGCGTCGCCGGCCTGTCCGCCACCCCGGCCATGGCGCAGTACGGCGCGTCCAAGGCCGCCGTGATCTCGCTGACCCGCACCCTCGCGGTCGAGTGGGCCAGCAGCGGGGTCCGGGTCAACGCGCTGTGCCCGGGCTGGACCGCGACCGATCTCAACCGCTCCCTCTGGGAGAACGCGGACCTCTACGCCGGGCTCACCTCGACCATCCCGATGGGCCGCTGGGCCAAGGCCGAGGAGATGGCCGGTCCGGCGGTGTTCCTGGCCTCGGACGCGTCGTCGTTCATGACCGGCCAGACGCTGGTCGTGGACGGGGGTCAGACCGCCGTCTGAGCCCGGCATAGGGTTGGTCCGTGCGCTATCGCCCGCTCGGACACTCCGGTCTCGTCGTCTCCGTCGTCGGCCTCGGCTGCAACAACCTCGGCCGGACGATCGACGCCCCCGCCACCCGCAAGACCCTGGACGCGGCGCTCGACGCCGGCGTGACCCTGCTCGACGTCGCCGACGTGTACGGCGGGCACTCGGGTCAGTCCGAGGAGATCCTCGGCGAGGTGCTCGGCACCGACCGGGAGCAGTTCGTGCTGGCGACCAAGTTCGGCGGCAGCATGCGCGGGGCCAACGGGCCGGACTGGGGCGCGCTCGGCTCCCGCCGATACATCCGGACCGCGGTCGAGGCGTCCTTGCGGCGGCTGCGGACCGACCACATCGACCTGTACCAGTACCACAAGCCCGACGGCCTGACGCCGATCGAGGAGACCCTGGCCGCGCTGGACGAGCTGGTGACCGCGGGCAAGGTCCGCTACCTCGGCTCGTCCAACTTCGCCGGCTGGCAGGTCGCCCAGGCCGACCACGTGGCGGCCGGGGAGCGGTTCGTCAGCGCGCAGAACTCGTACAGCCTGCTGGACCGGACGGCCGAGGCCGAGCTGGTGCCGGCCTGCGAGGCGTACGGGGTGGGGCTGCTGCCGTTCTACCCGCTGGCCAACGGGCTGCTCACCGGCAAGTACTCGCGGGACGAGGAGCCGGCGGCCGGGACCCGGCTCGGCGACCGCCGCCGCGAGCTGCACGAGAACGCGCCCTGGGACGCGATCGAGGGGCTCCGGGCGTACGCGGACCGGCGTGGGCTGTCGATGCTGGACGTCGCGATCGGCGGGCTGGCGGCGCAGCCGGCGGTGGCGTCGGTGATCGCCGGGGCCACGTCCCCGGACCAGGTCCGGGCCAACGCGGCCGCGGGGGAGTGGGAGCCGGCCGAGGACGATCTCGCCGAGCTCGACGAGATCGTTCCCCGCACGAGCGCGCCGGCAGCCTGACCCCGAGCGACTCCGGTCGCGGCCCGGCGGCCGGCCGCAGGCGGCAGTCCGGCCGGCCGCAGTGCAGTCCGGCCGGCTGCACTCGGCAGTCCGGCCGGCTGCAGTCCGCAGCCCGGCCCGGGGCTAGCTTTCTTCGGTCTGGGCGGGGGCGTCGTCCTCGCCCGGGCCGACGCTGGCGCCGGTCATCGTGGCCAGCATCTCCCGCACGTTCTGCAGCTGTGCCTGCACGCTGTCGCGGCGCCGGACCAGCGTGCCCAGCTCCCGCTCGACCTCGCCCCGCTGCCGGCTCGCCTTCGCGGTCGCCTCGGTGACCAGCGTCTCGGACTCGCGCCGGGCGGCCTCGAGGATCTGCGCGGCGCGCCGCTCGCTCTCGGCCCGGTGCGCGTCCGCGTCCCGCTTGACCGACTCGGCGGCGTCGCTGGTCTCGGTCAGCCGGCGCTCGACCTCGGCCAGCCGGGCCGAGAGCTCCTGCTCGGCCTGGTCCCGCCGGCGCGACAGCGTGGTCTCGAAGTCCTTCGCGGCCTGGGCCGCCTTGGCCCGGGCCTCCTCCAGCTCGCTGGCGGCCTCGGCCCGGACCGCGGATGCGTCCTTGCCGGCCTCGCTGCGTAGCGACTCGACCTCGGCCAGGGCGGCGGCCCGGCGCTGGCCGGCCTCCCGCTCGGCCGCGCCGACGATGTCGCGGGCCTCCCGGTCGCCGTCGGCGCGGACCCGCTTGGCGTCCTCCTCGGCCTTGGCCCGGACGCGGTCGCCGTGCGTGCCGGCCTCGGCCCGCAGGCTCATCGCCTCTTCCTCGGCCAGCCGGAGGATGTTCTCCACCCGCGCCCCGAGTCCCGCGTACGACGGCTCGAACTCGGCGACCTGTCGCTGCGCCGTCTGCAGCTCGATCTGCAGCTCCTCCAGCCGCTGCTCGAGCATCCCGACCCGGTCGCCGGCCGACTCGCGCTCGTGCCGCAGCGTCGCCAGCTGGCTCTCCAGCCCGGCCAGGTAGTCGTCCACCTGCCGCCGGTCGTAGCCGCGCAAGGCCACGTCGAAGCCGTGGTCGACGCTGAGGTCGTTGAGGTAGCCCAAGTCGGTGCGTTCGGACATGCCACCCATCCTGCCTGCAAACAGTGGTTACTGTGCGTCCTGGCGTGGGACCAGGACCTCCCGCAGGATCAGCTGTATCGCCGCCGTTGCCGGCACCGCCAGCAGCGCCCCCACGAACCCGAGCAGAGTACCGCCGATCAGCGCCCCCACGATGGCGGCCGCCGGGTTCACGTCCACCGACCGGCTCATCACCCGGGGGTAGACCAGGTAGTTCTCCACCTGCTGGTAGACCAGGAAGAAGATGCCGGTCGCGATCCCCACCGGCAGCGAGACGAAGAACGCCACCGCGGTCACGACGACCGCGCCGATCGTCGCGCCGATCAGCGGGATGATGTCGGTGAACGTGACGATCAGGGCCAGCGCCAGCGGGTACGGGATGCCCAGCGCGCTCACCCAGACCAGCGACGAGACCCCGGCGATCAGGGCGACCACGACGGCACCGGCGACGTACCCGCCGACGCGGCTGAGGATCTCGTCCCCGATCAGGCTGACCCGGGCCCGCCGGGTCCGCGGCACCAGCCGGTACGCCGTCTGCTTGATCGAGTTGAACGACGAGAGGAAGTAGAGCGTCAGGATCAGGATCGTCAGGCCCTTGAGGACCAGGCCGGCGACCCGCTGGGTGACGGTCAGCGCGTTCGCCGCGATCTGCGGGCCGAGGTCGCCGGTGACGTAGGTCTGGGCCCGGTTGATGATCCCGAACCGGCCGTCCAGGTCCTTGATCGTCGGGTTGTCGCCGAGGTCGCGGATGTAGCCGGGCAGCGCCTCGACGAAGTTGGCGATCTGGGTCACGACCGGCGGCAGCACCGCGTACCCGAACAGGACGAAGAACGCGACCACGCCGAGGAAGACGATGCCGACGGCCATGCCCCGGCGCATCCCGGTGCGCTCCAGCCGGGACACCACCGGGTTGAGTCCGATGGCCAGGAACGCGGCCACGATGACCAGCACGAGGACGGACTTGGCGCTGACGATCGCCTGGTAGAGCAGGTACGCGGCGCCGACGCCGAGCGCGCCGGCGAAGCCGATCCGGAACGGGGAGCGGCGGTTCAGCGGCAGGCCGGGGCGTCCGAGCGGGTTGGCCGCGTCGACCCCGGCCTCCTCGGCCCGGACCTCCGGGTCGAGGACGGGGTCGCCCGCGGGCAGGTCCGAGATCCCCTGCACGGCCTCGGCCTCGGCGACGGCGCTGGCCCGGGCGCGGGCCAGCTCGGCGGTCTCGCTCGCCCGCTCCGCGCCGTCCCTCGCCACGGTCGCCTGATCGCGCGCCATCTCCGCCGTCTCGGCCGCGTCCGCGGCCCCGTCCCGATGCTCCGCGGCCTCCCCCCGGGCACTGTCGGCCGCCTTCTGCGCGTCCGCGGCCAGAGCCTGGTGGCCGGCGGCCTCGGCGCGGGCCTCGTCGGTCGCTTCGCGGGCGTCGGTGGCGGTCTCGGCGGCGGCCTCGGCGCCGTCGCGGTGGTTCGCCGCGTCGGAGCGGGCCCGGTCGGCCGCGTCGCGGGCGCCTTCGGCCGTCTCGGCCGCGACGGCACCGTGGTGTGCGGCGTGGTCGGCCGCGGTGGCGGCGCGCTCCGCCGCTTCCGCCGCCTGCCGGGCACCCTCTTCGGGGCCGTCCTCGCTCACCGCCGTACGCCTCCCTCACACCCGACGCGGGCAGCGTACGGCCGGGCCGGGACGCTGGACAGGCGCCCCCGCCGGTGGTTCCCGGGGCCGGGTCAGTCCCGGCCCGGCCACTCCTCCAGCGAGGCCGCGGCCGCGGCCGGGACCTGGTCGAGGATGCCGCGGACCGCGGACAGCTGGCCGAGCACGGTCGTCCGGACCGTCGCCAGCTCCCGCGCCCGGGCCTGGGCCTCGGCGACCAGCCGGTCGGCCTCGGCCTCGGCCGCGTCGATCCGGTCCTGCGCCGCCTTGGCCGTGGCCTTCTTCTGCTCCGCCAGCTCCCGGGCCAGGTCGGCCCGGCGCTGCTCGTCGGCCGCGACCTCGCGGGACCGCCGATTGCGCAAGGTGATCTCGAAGTCCTCGCTGGCCTGCGTCCGCTTCGACTCGGCCTCCTCGTCGGCCTGCCGGCGCCGTTCCTCGGCCTCGCCGTCCAGCGTCGCCACCGACGAGTGCACCTCGGCCGAGTGCGCGTCGGCCTCCGAGGTCAGCCGGGCGGCGCGCTGCTCGGCCTCGGACACCATGCCGGCCGCCGCGGTCTCGGCCTCGGCGACCAGCCGGGCCGCCCGCTCCTGGGCGTCGCCGAGCGCCGCGGCGGCCTTCTGCTCGGCCGAGGACAATGTCTCGGCCGAGCTGCGGTCGGCCGAGGTCAGCTTGGTCTCGACCTCGCTGTTCAGCTTGTGGAACCGCTCCTGCAGCTCGACCGAGTCCCGCTCGGCCTTCCTGCGGATCTCCACGGCCTCCTGCTGGGCGAGCTGCAGCATGCCCTTGATCCGGTCGCTCACGTCGTCCAGCGACGGCTCCCCGGTGTGCACCTGGCCGAGTCGGGCGTGCAGTGCGTCGATCTCGTTGTGAGCGGCGGCCAGCTGGCCGGCCAGCTCGGTCAACCGGGCGGCGACGGTGTCCCGCTCGGCGACGGCGATGCGCAGGTCCGCCTCCAGACGCTCCACATGTTCGTGGACCTGGTGGCGGTCGTACCCGCGCAGCACGATGTCGAAGGTCGTGGCCCCCTCCAGCAGGGGCAGGAGCTCGGTCGGCTGCTCGCGGCGGTCCATGCGTCCCATCGTCCCATCCGCCGCCGGGGTCGGGCATCCCGGCGTTCGGTCTACATCCCGGCCGTCTGCCCAGTCAGTGGGAGGACGGGTCCGCGGGCTGCACCAACTCGACCAGGACGCCCCCGGCGTCCGTCGGATGCAAAAAGTTCACCCGCGAGTTCGCGGTGCCGCGGCGGGCGGTGTCGTACAGCAGCCGCAGGCCCTTGCCGCGCAGCTCCGCGGACACCTTCTCCACGTCCTCGACCGTGTACGCGACCTGCTGGATGCCGGGCCCGCTGCGGTCCAGGAACTTCGCGATGGCCGAGTCCGGCCGCAGCGGGGCGAGCAGCTGGATCCGGGTCGTGCCGTCGCCGACGGCGAGCATCGCCTCCCGGACGCCCTGCTCCTCGTTGACCTCCTCGTGCACGCTGGCCAGCCCGAACGTCTCGCCATACCAGGCGATCGCGGCGTCAAGGTCGGGGACCGCGATGCCGACGTGGTCTATGCGCAGGAACACAGCCCGACCGTAACCCACCCGTACGGACCGGCGGTACGGTGGCTGTGGGGACACACATCGACGTGCGGGAGGTCCTGCGGTGCCCGGATCCGTGATCGTCAGCGGCGCGCGGACGCCGATGGGCAAGCTGCTCGGCGGCCTCAAGGACCTCTCCGGCGCCGACCTCGGCGCGGTCGCGGTCAAGGCGGCGATGGAGCGGGCCGGGATCACCGGCGAGCAGGTCGACTACGTCATCCTCGGCCAGGTCCTGCAGGGTGGCGCCGGGCAGATGCCGGCCCGGCAGGCGACGGTCAAGGCCGGCATCCCGATGAGCGTCCCGTCGCTGCTGGTCAACAAGGTCTGCCTGTCCGGGCTGGCCGCGATCGCGCTGGCCGACCAGCTCATCGGCGCCGGCGAGTTCGAGATCGTGGTGGCCGGCGGCATGGAGTCGATGACCAACGCGCCGCACGCGCTGCCCGGCCTGCGCAAGGGCCACAAGTACGGCGCGGTCGAGATGCTCGACATCATGGCCCACGACGGGCTCGTCGACGCCTTCGACCACATCCCGATGGGTGAGTCGACCGACCGGTACAGCGCCAAGCTCGGGCTGACCCGCGCGGAGCAGGACGAGTTCGCGGCCCGGTCGCACCAGCGGGCCGCGGCGGCGCAGAAGAACGGCGTGTTCGACGAGGAGATCGTGCCGGTGCAGGTCCCGCAGCGGCGGGGCGAGCCGATCGAGATGCGCGAGGACGAGGGGATCCGCGGCGACACCACCGCCGAGGTGCTGGCCAAGCTGCGGCCGGCGTTCAGCAGGGAGGGCACGATCACCGCGGGCACCTCCTCGCCGATCTCGGACGGCGCCTGCGCGGTCGTGGTGATGTCCCGGGCCGCGGCCGAGCGCCTCGGCGCGCCGGTCCTGGCCGAGATCGGCGCGCACGGCACGGTCGCCGGTCCGGACAACTCGCTGCACTCGCAGCCGTCGAACGCGATCATGGCGGCCCTGGGCAAGGCGGGACTGTCCGTGGCCGATCTCGATCTGGTCGAGATCAACGAGGCGTTCGCGGCCGTCGGCGTCCAGTCGATGCGGGACCTGGGCATCGGGCCGGAGATCACCAACGTCAACGGCGGCGCGATCGCGCTCGGCCACCCGATCGGGATGAGCGGCGCCCGGCTCGCGCTGACCATGGTGCTGGAGCTGCGCCGGCGTGGCGGCGGTCTCGGCGCGGCGGCGCTCTGCGGCGGCGGCGGTCAGGGCGACGCGCTGCTGCTCAAGGTCTGAGCTACGTTGCGCGCGTGACCTCGACCCGCCGTTCCGCGGACGTCGCGACGCTGGTGTCGCGCGCCCGGACCGGGGATGCGCGGTCGGTCGCCCGGCTGATCTCGCTGGTCGAGTCCGCGTCGCCGCGGCTGCGGGAGGTCGCGGCCGCGCTCGCCCCGCACACCGGCCGGGCCCGGGTGATCGGCCTGACCGGCTCGCCCGGGGTCGGCAAGTCGACGTCGACCTCGATGCTGGTGAAGGCCCTGCGGTCGGCGGGCCACCGGGTCGGCGTGCTCGCGGTCGACCCGTCCTCGCCGTTCTCCGGCGGGGCGCTGCTCGGCGACCGGGTCCGGATGCAGGACCACGCCACCGACGCCGGGGTGTTCATCCGGTCGATGGCCTCCCGCGGGCACCTCGGCGGCCTGGCCTGGGCGACGCCGCAGGCCGTCCGGGTGCTGGACGGGGCCGGCTGCGACGTCGTGCTGATCGAGACCGTCGGGGTCGGCCAGGCCGAGGTGCAGGTCGCCTCGACCGCGGACACCACGGTGGTGCTGCTCGCGCCGGGCATGGGCGACGGGATCCAGGCCGCGAAGGCCGGCATCCTCGAGGTCGCCGACGTGCTCGTGGTCAACAAGGCCGACCGGGACGGCGCCGAGCAGACCGTACGGGACCTCAAGGCGATGCTCGCCCTCGGCGGCCGGCACTCCGAGCCGGGCGCCTGGCGGCCGCCGATCGTGTCCACGGTCGCGGCCCGCGGGCAGGGGATCGAGGACCTGCTGGCCGCGCTGGACAAGCACGCCGCCTGGTTGGAGTCCTCCGGCGAGGGCGAGCGGCGGCGTACGGCCCGGGCCGCGGCGGAGGTCGAGGCGATCGCGGTCGCCGCTCTCCGCGCCCGCATCGGCGACCTGCACGGCTCGGCGGCGTTGGACACGCTCGCGGCTCAGGTCGTCGCCGGCAGCACCGATCCGTTCACCGCCGCCGACGAGCTGGTGGATAGCCTCACCACCTAGCCGGCCCGGATCGGGTTGCGGCGCGAACCGGGGACGGGACGAACAGCCGATGGGCAAGATCAGGCTCTACATGTCCGTGTCGGTGGACGGGTACGTGGCCGGGCCGGGGGACGACGCGGACGCACCCATGGGCGCCGGCGGGTTCCGCCTGTTCAACTGGCTCGACCGGCGCCACGACCCGGGCCCGAGCGGCCAGGTGTTCGCCGAGATGGGCGCGACCCGGGCCGTCATCTCCGGCCGCCGTACGTACGAGCTGGCCGGCCGCTGGCAGGGTGACCATCACGACGGCGTACCGATCTTCGTCCTGACCCACCACGTCCCGGACGAGCCGCCGCCGGGCGGCGTCCGCTACGCCACCGACGTACGCACGTGCGCGGAGCAGGCCCGCGCGGCGGCCGGGGACGGCGACGTGATGGTGCACGGGGCCGGGGTCGCGCAGGCGCTGCTGCGGGCGGGGGAGCTCGATGAGCTGGAGCTGCACGTCGTACCGGTCCTGCTCGGGCAGGGCCGGCGGCTGTTCGACGGCCTGCCGGCCGAGCTCATCGAGCTCGACCTGATCCGCCAGCTGTCCACGCCGGAGGACGAGGAGCTGGCCAAGCGCGTGCTGCACCTGCGGTACCGGGTTCGGCGCTGAGGCGGTCAGGCGACGGCGGTGTGGGTGGTGCCGGCGGCGGCGCGGACGAGGTCGTCCAGCGGAAGGTCCAGCACCGAGGCGATCGCGGCGACCGTGAACAGCGCCGGCGTCGGCACCCCGCCGCGCTCGATCTTGCGGATCGTCTCCTCCGCGAGCCCGGCCCGGGCGGCCAGCTCCCGCACCGGCATCTCGCCGCGGGCCCGCCGCAACGCCGCCCCGAGCGCGAGCCCGCGGGCCCGCTCCAGCTCGCTCAGCGCCTCCCGGACCATGCCCGAACCCTACCCCACGCGATAACTATCCCGGGATAGTTGTACCGTCGTCCCATGAACCTGACCCTGCCGCTGCGTACCGCGACGGAGCTGGAGGCGATGCGCGAGGCCGGCCGTGTCGTCGCCGAGACGCTCGCGGCCGTCCGCGCCCAGGCCGTGCCCGGCGTCAAGCTGCGCGACCTCGACGACGTCGCCCGCACCTGCATCGACGACGCCGGGGCGACGCCGTCCTTCCTCGGTTACCTCCCGACCTGGGCCCCGCGCCCGTACGACGGCGTGCTCTGCCTCAGCCCGAACGAGACGATCGTGCACGGCCGGCCCAGTGGCCGCCGGCTGCACGACGGCGACCTGCTGTCCATCGACTGCGGTGCGATCGCCGACGGCTGGCACGGCGACGGCGCCCTGACCGTCCACATCGGACAGCCGACGCCCGGCGACGAGGCGCTGCGGGCGGCGACCGAGGAGGCGCTGGCCGCGGGAGTCGCGGCCGCGGTCCCCGGCGCGACCCTGCGCGACGTCGCCGTCGCGATCGACGCGGTCGCCCGCGCGCACGGTTACGACCACGTCGTCGACCACGGCGGCCACGGCATCGGGCGGCGGATGCACGAGGGGCCGTTCATCCCGAACGTGCCGACCGAGGAGGGCGGCTGGTACCGGCTGCGGGCCGGCAACACGATCGCGATCGAGCCGATGCTGGTGCTCGGCGCCGGCCGCTACAAGCACAAGCGCGACGGCTGGGCCGTGGTCACCGCCGACGGCTCCCGGGCCGCCCACGCCGAACACACCGTCGTCGTCACCGCCACCGGCGGCGACATCCTCACCACCCGCTGACCCCCGCCGCCGTCCCACCTCGGAACCACTGCTCCCGTGGTGCCGTCTTCACCGGGCTGAGCGCCGCCGCCCCTCCGCTGATCCGCGACGCAACGGCGACCAGCGCCGTCCCGGGGCGGATACCTCGGAATGCCGTACCACGGAGAGTGGTAATCACTACTTCTAGTGGTATTGCCGCACTGGCCCGGCCTGCACGTGAGGCACATCGGTGTCGTGACGGAAGCCGACGGCGGCCCTATCGCCGACGTCGGCGGCGCACCAGGTCACGCGAGCCCAACACGGACGACGCGGCGGCCGAACCGACCCTGATCACTCGCGCCGGCGGCAGCCGCCACCAGTACCGCAGGAGTCGAGAGGTTGAGCGTGCGCACTTCTTCTGCCGCTGCCGGCCAACAGTAGGCATCCTCGCTGCCGGCCGACTCGGAAGGTCGTGCAGCGCCCGGGCGGGCACACCTCCGAGAGCCGTACCACTGGGAGTGGTATCTACCACTCCCGGTGGTAGGGCCGCGATCGCGGTGCCTCCCCGAGGCGCCCTTGTCCACAGGGCCGGCGGTCGTCCACAGATCCCGCTTTCGCTCTGCCGCGGCCGATCCGCCCCCGGCAGGCTTGCCACATGGAGATCGGCGACCTGCTCAGAGACCGGAGGGAGAAGGCCATGCTGACCCAGACCGAGCTGGCCGAGCGCGCGGGTGTGTCGCAGTCCACGCTGTCGGCGGTCGAGCGCGGCACACGGCGCCCGAGCGCGACCGTCGTCGGCCGGGTCCTGGCCGCGATCGGCCAGCAGCTGCGATGGGAGACCGAGCCGATCGAGCAGCCGGCCGCCGTCCTCGACGCGGAGATCGAGGCGACACGGTCGATCCCGCTGGAGCAGCGGCTGCTCGGTCACCACTTCGATGCGACCGGCTTGCTGCGGCTGCTCGAGCCCGCACGGCCCGTCGTCGAGGGTGCGGTCGGCGCCGTCCTGCACGGCGTGCCGATCGCGGTGCGGCGTCTCGACATCGTGGTCGAGCGGAGCCGGCTCGACGTCCTGGCCGAGGTGATCCGGCGCAGATACGCCGAGCGATGGAACGAGGTGTGGCTGCGTTTCGACATGACGTATCCCGACCCACGAACGCCGGGTCCGATGCGCTGGTGGACGCTCGACGGGGAGTTCCGGGTCCGCCTCGTCGACGCGTTGCCCGAGGCGACGTCGGTCCTCGTGACCGGGATGACCGTCGCGGTCCGGACCCTGCACGGCATCGAGGCGGACGACCTGCACGTGGCCCGGGCCCTGGCCCGGCTTCGTGATGGACGGTGAGGGCCCGGGGAGGTCCGCTGCCACGCCTCCCCGGGCCCCGTCCGCGAACTCCCTACCGGAGTCCGGTGTCCACCGCGGTGGTCAGCGTGCCGTCGTCACCGTCGAGCTCCCAGACCATGACCCCGCCCAGACCCTTCGTCTTGACGTACGAGGTCTTCTGCGCGATGACGGTCGGGTCGTCGTACGACCACCAGTTCGTGCCGTCGTACAACCAGAGCGAGCCGGAGGCGGTGTCGCGGAACCGGGTGCCGGCCCGGCTCTTCAGCACCTTGTAGTCCTCGATGCCGGCCTCCCAGGTGCCGGTGGCGGCGGTACCGCCCTGGAACAGCCCGTTGTTGGTCGCGCCGACGCCGGTCCACCCCCGCCCGTAGTAGGGCAGCCCGAGCAGCAGTTTCGACGCCGGCGTCCCCAGGGAGGTGTACGAGCTGATCGCCAGGTCGTCGCTGAACTTCACCGGCGACGGGTCGTTGGCGACCGGGAACAGGTTGGCCTGGTGCATGGTCGTGGTCTCCCACGCGCCGTGGAAGTCGTAGCCCTGCACGGTGCCCCAGTCCAGCGAGCTGAAGATCTGCGGCACCTCGAAGCCGGCCGCGATCTTGGCCGGGTCAGCCGGCAGGAACGCCGAGAGCGAGAGGTGCTTGCCCACCGTCGCGCCGTACGCGTCCAGCTGCCGCCGGAACTCGGCCATCAGCAGCGTGAAGTTGTGCTTGTCCGCGGGCCGGATCACGTTGCCGACGTTGCCGTCGGAGCCGGGCCACTCCCAGTCGACGTCGATACCGTCGAAGATGCCGGCCGCGGAGCCGGGACCGCCGGACGGGTCGCCCTGCACCAGCGGCAGGTTGCCCTTGAGGAACATGTCGATGCAGGAGGAGACGAGCGCCTGCCGGGAGGCGTCGGTCAGCGCCGCGTCGGAGAAGAACTTCGAGTAGGTCCAGCCGCCGATCGACAGCTGCACGGACAGGTTCGGATACTTGGCCTTCAGCTCGCGCAGCTGGTTGAAGTTCCCCTTCAACGGCTGGGAGAACGTGTCGGCCACGCCGCTGACCGAGGTGGCCGCGTCGAAGGTCTTCTGGTAGTCGGCGAACGCGTCGCCCTGACCGGCCAGGTTGGCCTCGAAGCACTTGCCGTCGGCGCCGACGTTCTCGAACGCGTAGTTGATCGTGGTGAGCTTGCCGGCCATCGCCTGCTGGTCGAGCGTGTGCAGGGTGAAGTTGCGGCCGTAGATGCCCCACTGCGCGAAGTAGCCGACCTTGCGCTTGCCGCCCGTCGGCGGTGGCGGCGGTGGCGTCGTCCCGCCCGCGGACGTGGTCACGCTGACCGCCGCGCTGCGGGCGGAGGAGTTGCCGGCGGCGTCGCGGGCGGCGACCTGGAACGAGTAGGCCGTGCTCGCGGTGAGGCCGGAGACCGTCGCCGCGGTGCCCATCACCGACGTCGCCAGCGCGCCGTTGCGGAACACGTCGTACGCAGTGACGCCGACGTTGTCGGTCGACGCGGTCCAGCCGAGCGAGACCGCGGTCGAGGTGGTGCCGGTCGAGTGCAGCCCGGTCGGCACCGACGGCGCGGTGGTGTCGCCCGGCGGCGGGGGTGGCGGCGTGGTCCCGCCACCACCGCAGGCGCCGCCGTTGATCAGGCAGTTGGCCGGCGCCGCGAACGTCCCGCTGTAGGCGGCGTCGAAGCCCGGCGCGACCGATCCGCCGGGCGCGATCGAGCCGTTCCAGGCGGCGTTGTGGACGGTGACGTGGGTGCCGGTCTGGGTGAACGTGCCCTCCCACAGCGAGGTCACGTGGGCGTTGGCCGGCAGGTCGAACTCCAGCGTCCAGCTGGAGGTGGACGTGGTGCCGGCGTTGGCGATGCGGTAGGTCGCCTCGT
>DASYKU010000080.1 GCA_035995165.1 Mycobacteriales bacterium | reverse complement strand
CGTCACCCCGAGATGCTCCGGCGGCGGTTCCAGAGTGGCCTGCACGATCGCCGTCTCATCGATCTGCCGTGGCCGCCCCGACTTCGGCCGGTCCTCCAGACCACCGATCCCCTCGGCCGCGTACCGGCGCCGCCACGCGATCACCGTCGGCTTCGAGACCCCCACCCGATCCACGATCTCGTTCGTCCCGGCACCGTCGGCCGCCGCCAGCACGACCCGCGCCCGCATCACCAACCCGGCCGGCATCGACGGCGACCGCAGCCACCGCTCCAGCTCCGCGCGGTCCCGCGGCGGCACGTCCACGGCCATAGTCAACGCCATGAACCACGGTCCCACGAAGTAAAGCTACTTACCTAGCACGACACTAGCAGCACCGGGAAGACCCGCTCCGGATCGGCCAGCCAGGTCTTGTCCGCCGCCACCGTGACCGTGTAAGACGGCGCGGCGCCGGTCACCTCGTACCGGACCCCGGTCGAGGTCTGCCGATCCGGGTCCCCCGATGAGTCCCGCAACACCGGCGCCGGCAGCGCCGCGACCGTCTTCCCCGTACCGTCCACAAGGGACAGCGACCGGTCCGGCTCCGGGCGGAGGGAGTAGCCCGCCGGCACGGACAAGTCATAGGTGTATGAGGCCGGAGCCGATGGCGACCGCAGCCGCAGCGTCTGGTCCACAGAGCCGGCCCGGGTCGACACCAGCAGATCGGCACCCGGCAGCGCGTTCGGGTAGGTGGCCGTCGAGCCAGCCACCGCCGCCGCGGCAGTTGCCGACGCGCCGCGCAGCCGCATCGACACCACCGCCGGACCCTGCGAAGCAACCAGCGGCGCCGCGGCCGTCGCCGGCACCTGCACCGCGTACGAGTCCGCCGCCACCCCGATCGCCCCGGAGGGCTGCCGGACCAGCCGGTCGTCGATCGGCGTCCACCGGCCCTGCCCGTCCCGGTAGTTCACCGGCACCGGAGACGCCACCGTCCGGAAGCTCCCGTCACCGCGGACGTACGTCCGCGACATCCGGGTGCGCAGCGAGGGCACCTCGCCGTCTTTCGCTACCGCCGCCAACGAAGCGGTCGGCTCCACCGATCGCGGCAGCGCGGACCCGTCCGCCGACTGCAGCGTGTCCCAGGCAGCCGCCGTCGGCGGCAACACGGCAACCGCCGGCTCAGCCGTCGCCGGTGGCATGTCGACGGCGAGCAGCAACCCCGCCGTCACGGCCGACGCGACCGCTCCGGCCAACGCCCGCCCCACCCGGCCACGTCCCACACTTCGCACTCGCCTACCCCGCATCACAGCCGCCTCCCACCACACCACGACGTCCGTACCGGCGCGAAGCAACCGGCATGGACCGCGATCCCCCGATGTGGGGGGTCCTCGACGTTCCGGATGCTTTCAGCGGGCGGCACTGCCCGGACAGGTCGTTAACCGGCCATTGACCGGCAACTTGGGCAGTTGCGGCTGTCCACCGCCATCGACCTGGATAGAGAGGACCGGGGTGGTTGGACAGACCACGAGACGTGAACGCCCGCGCTGGTTGCATGACCCGGTCGACGCCCCGGACCGGGTCGCGTCACGACGTGCGCGGCGAGGCGCGACGGGCAGGAGCGACAGTGCTGACAACCGTTGACACGATCGGCCGCCAGGACTGCGGCAAGCCGCATCGGTCTCCGAACGCGGCCCAGCCTCCAGGTGAGCCGCCCCACCCGCGCGTCGAGCCCGATCCGGCTCCTGGGAGGGAACCCGCGGAGCGGTCCCCGGCGATCCGCCTGCTCATCGTCGACGACCATCCCTTCGTCCGGCAGGGACTCGAGCTGCTGTTCGGCACGGTGCCGGGCGTCGAGGTCGTCGGCCTCGCGGCGGACGGCCTGGAGGCGGTCGAGCTGGCGATCTCCCTGGCCCCGGAGGTCGTGCTGATGGACATCGGCATGCCCGGCCTCGACGGCATCGAGGCGACCCGCCGGATGACCGCGGCCAACCCCGAGCTCGCGGTCATCATCCTCACCGGCTACACCGACTCCCGACGCCTGGACCAGGCTCTGCAGGCCGGCGCCCGCTGCTGCCTCTTCAAGCACGGCGGCGACACAGAGGTCATCGACACGGTCCTCAGGGCGGCTGGAGGACGCCGGTAGTCTCGAGCCGATCGATGCACGGCGGTGCCGTGACGCCGGCCGCGGGCAGGACGCTCAGCACGGCGTCTCCGCCGGGATGGCCTCCGTCCCGCCGCCGCCGGGGTCCGGTCACAGGGTCAGCGCGAAAGGGCGGCCAGGGTGGCGCGGATGCGGTCGCCCCGCCAGGGCTCGAACCGAGAGGCCAGCTGCACGGCCCGGGTCAGCAGGTCCCGGGCCTGGTCCGCCGTCCCCTCGGCGGCCGCGACCAGACCCAGGCCCTCCTGCGCCCGGGCGCACCAGTAGCCCGCCTCCGTTTGCGCGAACCGGTCCCGGGCCGCGGCGAACTCGGCCGCCGCGGACCGCGGGTCGCCCAGCTGAAGCTGCGCCTCGCCGATACCGAGCCGGGCCAGCCCGACGATCTCCACGTCCGCCAGCTCCTCTCGCCCGCTGCGAGCGCCCAGCCCAGTGTGACGAGCGCGTCGGGCGGGCCCACACGTCGGGAGCTCGGCCAGACCCAGGTGCGCCGTCACGGTGGCGAGCAGATGTCGGTCGCCGAGCTGCTCGATCAGCGCGACCGCCCGGCGCAGGTACGGCAGGGCGTCTGCCGGTCGCCGCTCCCGCAGGTACGTCTGCGCCAGCACCGTCAACGCAATGGCATGGCCGCGCAGGTCGCCGGCCCGCTCGTGCACCGCCGCGGCCGCGGTGAAGCGGGTGCGCGCGGCCGGCAGGTCCAGCAGCGTGATCTGGACCATCCCGCGCTCGACGTTGACGTGGGCGGCGGACGCGTCCAGTCCGGCCGCGAGCAGGTCCGCGTGGGCCGACAACAGCTCGGTGAGGGCGTCCGCCGGTCGCAGGGTGAATCGCCGCATCGAGCCCAGCCGCAGCCGGGCCGCCCTCGCGCCGAGCAGGTCCCGGCCGCGTCGCACTCGGCGGCGGCGGCGCTGAGCGCCGCCGCGGCGAGGTGCCGGGACATCAGGTCTCCTGATGGGATGCGGGTGCCGCCAGGAGGCGGCCGGATCTTCGCACCGTGCCAACGGCCGTCGATAGTCCGTCGACATCCGGTCGACAGACCGATCGTGCAGTCCCGTCCGACGATCGAGCCGAGGACCGACTTGCGGGCGTGTTCTCCTGCTTTCTGCGTTGATCGCGGGTGTGCGAGCCTGGACGGGTGGGGCCGAGGATCAGGTACTGCAGCACGCCAGCGGGCCGCGTGGCTTACTCGACATCGGGCACTGGCCCGGCGCTGCTGTGCGACTCGGGCTGGATCACCGATCTCCGTGGGCAGCTGGAGCTGTTCTCCTTCGGCCCCTTTGTCGAGCGACTGGCTGAGCGGTTCACCGTGATCCGCTATGACAAACCCGGCTGCGGCCTGTCGGACCGGGAGGGGATTGATCTGTCGTTCGACGGGCAGGTGGCTGCGGCGCTGGCGGTGGCCGATGCGGTTGGCGCCGCCCGTTTCCGCCTGTTCGGGGCCTCGCAGGGCGGCCAGCTCGCCGCCGCGCTCGCGGCGAGGTATCCGGATCGGGTCGAGGCGCTTGTGGTGTACGGGATGTGCGCCAGCGGCAGGGATCTGGCCCCTGCTGAGATCAGGGAGTCGGTGGTCGCGCTGGTGCGGGCGCATTGGGGCCTGGGGCTGAAGGCGCTGACCGGGACGTTCGTCACCGATCCCACGGCCGAGGAATTGGCCGGGTTCACCACGTTTCAGCGGGCGAGCGCTTCGGCTGCAGTGGCTGCCCGGCTGCTGGAGGTCTACTACGAAACCGACGTCAGGGCGCTGCTTCCGGCGATCCGGGCACGAACGGCGGTCCTGCACCGCCAGGCGGACAGCGGTACCAGGTTCGAGCTGGGGCGCGAGGTCGCCACCCTGATCGGGGGCGCGACGCTGATCCCGCTGCCGGGTTCCAGCCACCTGTACTACCACGGCGACTGGCCGGCGGTGCTGGAGGCGACGCTCAGCTTCCTGTCCGAGCCGGTGAGCACGGGACCGCGGCTTACAGATCGCGAACGTGAGGTGGCCGAACTGGTCGCCGAGGGATTGACCAATCAGTCCATCGCCAGGCGCCTGTCCGTCGCGCCGCGAACGGCCGAGGCGCACGTGGAGAACATACGGCGCAAGCTGCAGGTGCGCTCCCGTGCCCAGATCGCGGCGTGGGTCACCGAGTACCCGCTGCGCCCCTGAATGACTGGGTAATTCGCCCGACGCGGGAGCCGGCGAGAGCACCGCGAACGGAGAAGGACGCGGCCATGTGTCCGTAGTTCACCCGATGCCGCATCAGGCCCCGGTGGTCCTAGCGTCGAGCCATGTCACACATCGCCGAGTCGGCCTGTCCTCCGAGGCCAGGCGAACGCTCACCACTGGCCCGAACGCCCGGGCTGATCATCCCGTCCCGGTTCCGCGGCCCCTCGCGCAGCGGTAACGGTGGCTACGTCTGCGGACGCATTGCCGCGTACGCCGATGGCCCGGCGACGGTCACGCTGCGCCGGCCGCCGCCGCTGGCCAGGCCGATGGCCGTCGAACAGGGCGATGACCGCTCGCTGCGCATCCTTGACGGCTGCACGCTGATAGCAGAGGCGACCCCCTCGCCCGGGCCGCCGGCGGTGGAGATACCACGCCCGGTTTCGATGGCGGAGGCGTGCATGGCGGCCGGCCGCGCACCATATTTCCAGGACCCGATCTTCCCCCACTGCTTTGTCTGCGGGATGAGTCGCCTGCCCGGCGACGGGCTACGGATCTTCCCCGGGCCTGTGCCTGGCCGAGCCGTGTGGGCGGCGCCGTGGACCCCAGATTCCTCGGTTGCCGGCACGGACGGGAGGGTGCGGCCGGAAGTGGTCTGGGCGGCGCTCGACTGTCCCAGCGGAATCGCAGCCGCCGAGGACGCCTGCCTGGGCAAGGACACCGCGATCGTGCTCGGCCGGATGACGGCGAGCCTGGCGATGCTGCCTGCGCCGGGCGACCAGTGCCGGGTGATCGCCTGGCCGGGCGGGGGTGAAGGCCGCAAGCTCACCGCCGGGTCGGCACTACTCGGTCCTGCCGGCGAGGTAGCCGCCGTGGCCTGGACCGTGTGGATAACCACGCCACGGCCCGTTCCGACGCTGGCTGGGGACGAAGCGTCATGACGACGCAGCGCCGCGGTGTGGGGCTCACGCCGATGGAGACCAGGCGAGATGTCATCGTCCGAGCCGCCATCCTCGCCGACGAGCTGGGCTATGAGGTCTTCGTGGTGCCCGAGGGCTGGGGTCTGGACTCGACCCCTGTGCTGGCCGAGATCGGGCTGCGCACCACCACGATCCAGGTCGCCTCCGGCGTTCTGTCCGTCTGGGGACGCACCCCGGCGACGCTGGCGATGACCGCCGCCACTCTCCAGCAGATCTGCGGCGGGCGGTATGTGCTGGGCCTGGGCGCCAGCACCAAAGCACTGGCAGAGGGGTTCCACGACATCCCGTTCGAGCACCCGGCCGGAAAGCTGCGCGACACCGTGACCGGTGTCCGCGCCCTCCTCGACGGCCTGCCCGCCCAGCTCCGCCGGCCTTCGGGCGCGCGTCCACTCCGCCTGGGCCAGCCGCCCGCTCCCGAGCTGCCCATCTGGGTCGCCGCGCTGGGCCCCCACACCGCCCGGGTGGCCGCCGAGCTCGGCGACGGCTGGATCCCGGCACTGGTGGCCCGCGACCGTCTCCCGGCCCGCGCCGCCGAGCTCAACCGGCTCCGCGAAACCACTGCACCAGGCGCGAAACCCCTCACGGTCGTGGCCGGGCCCATCACCGCGGCCGGCGAGAACGCTGACGCGGGCCGGGCCACCGTCGCATCCTGCATCGCCTGGTACCTAGGCGCCATGGGCGACGTCTATCTCAATTCCCTGTCCGGCCAGGGCTATGCCACCGAGGTCGCAGCGGTCCTGGCCGCAAACCCGCGGCCCAGCCCACAACGTGGGATCGTTCCGCGCGAGGCCCAGGTCATCCTCGACCAACTCGCCGCCTACGGGACCGGCGACCAGATCCGGCAGCAGCTCACGGCCTGGGAGCAGGCCGCCGACATCGTCACGATCCTTCTGCCACCAGGCATGTCCTGGTCGAGCATCGAGGCCACCCTCCTGGCCGCAGCACCGAGCACCGCGCCCGAGACCGGTCGCGGAGAACTCGCCACCACCGGCGATGGCACGCTCAAGCCGATCAGCCGGGCACTGCAGCCTGCAAGGCCGACATGGTCCTGACCCCGCCGGTTCGGCGCGCCGCGATACGAACCAGTTGGGAGCGGGCGGCGGCGGTGTCCCGCTGTTCGGACAGCAGTACGTCGATGACCCGCCCGTACCGGTCGACCGCGCGGTAGAGGTACGGCCACCGGCCGGCGATCTTCACGGACGTTTCATCGACGAACCACCGATACGCCAGTGGCGTGCCGGAGCGGACGCGCGGCGTCGGCGAACAGCGGCGTGAACCGCTGTACCCACCGGTGGACGGCGACGTGGTCGACCTCGACGCCGCGTTCGGCTAACAGCTCTTCCAGGTCCCGGTAGGAGAGGCTGTATCGGAGGTACCAGCGGACCGCGACCGTGACCACCTCGGGTGGGAACCGGAACCCGGCAGACGCCGACCGGTCGACGTTCGGACGGACGGCTCGAGGTCGACGCACCCGTCCAGCCTCCTCAGCCAAACCCGCTGCCTCCGCCGGGGTTCCGCGGATGCACCGGTCCCCGTGCGGATCGACATGCTCGTCCCTTCACGAAGCAGTGGTTATGGGTGTCACTCGGCGACCGCAGCGATCGCCTCACCGATGTCGATGGCGACGGTGGCGTAGTTGCCGAAGGTGTCGATGTAGAACTTGATCCACGCGGTGTCGTTGCCCAGCGCGTTGAGGGTGTAGCCAGCAGCGATGACGGCGTCGATGTAGGAGAGGTCGGAGATGACCGGCGGGATGATCGCCAGTGTCTTCTCGCCGTCGTTCGTGGCGTTGGAGTAGGAGTACCACGAACCGAGCAGGAGGTTGGCGAACGAGGCAAGGCTCTGCAAGGTCGGGACCGCGTTGTCGTTGAACCTCTTCCCGGCCTTTTTGTCGAAGGACGCGATGACGAAGCCGGCAGCCTCCATCAGCCAGGGAATGACTCCGGCGATCATGGACGGGTACAACAGCTTGTACTCGTTGCCCCAGAGTGCGCCGTCTTCGAAGTCGCGGTCGTGGAGGGGCGCGGGGGTCTGGCCGGTGTTGCCCGGTGGCACAGGCCACTGGAAGATCATGATCAGCATCGGGCAGATGATGTCGATCAGGGTGAAGAAGTCCAGCAGCGTTAAATCGAACGGGGTCGGCGTCCCGCCGGTGTAGGCGATCATCTCGATCCCGGCTTCGTTGGTGGCCCACACGAACTGGGTGACCGCTGCCGCGACGTCGAGTCCGAACCCGGCCCAGTCCGCGTCGCTGGAGCCGACCGCTGCATTGCTCGTCGGCTGGTCGAAGGGGAACAAGGGCTTGGTGCCGTCGCCCGCGGCGACGGCCCACAGGGCATGCAGCATGCTGGCCGGGTAGGCGACGGCCAAGGCAGTGAGGTGGAGCACGCGGGGCGTCCAGTCGACCCCGACCAGCCTGAGGAGCTCCCCGATGAAGGGAGGTGGGAACTCCGAGGTGATCAGGTCGTTGAGCGACTCGATAAAGGCCTTCAGCAGGTCGAGCAGGCTGTCGACCAGGTCGTCCAGGAGGGTGAGGACGTCGTCGGCGACGTTCTCGAACCCGGTGAACAGGTCGGTCATCTTCTCCGCGTTGAACGACGTGGCGGAGGTCGCTGCGTCCTCCAGCAGGTCGGCGAGGAGCTTCGCCATGTCGACGATGGTGTCGACCACCTCGTCCACGTCGTTGGCGAGGTCGGTGGCGAACGCGGAGAAGTTCGAGTACTGGATCGCGTCCAGGGCCCCGCCTTCCAGCGCGCCCAGGTCGGAGGTGAGCTTCTTCATGAACCACTTGCCCGGCGAGTGACCCAGGAAGTGGAAAACGTCCTGGGCTCCCTTGAAGTGCGACTTCGAGTCGTCGCCACCGGTCCCCGAGTCCGGTGTGGGCTGCTCGGTGTGCGTGCCGAACAGCTCGTCCTCCAGCTGGTCCTGCAGCGTGGTGAGCTTGGTGTTCACATCGGTCTCGAGGTTCTTGAAGAAGTTGTCGGCCTGGTGCTCGAGGCTGTTGATGGCGTCGACGGTGAAGTCCACGAGGTTCTCGACCCACGCCTCCATGTACTTCGCGTTGCTGCCGGCATCGACCAGAGCGCTCAGGACGACGTCCTTGACCCAGTTCCAGACGTGCTCGATGTCGGTGCCGAGGGAGACGAAGAAGCTGCTGACCGCGTGGTAGGCGTCCTCGATCCCGCTCACGACCCAGTTCATGAGTCGTTCGATGCCGTCGCCCAGGTCGATGACCAGGTTGATCGTCCACTGCGCCGCGTCCGCGGCCCACGTGGTGATCATCTTCTTGACCGCCATGGCGGCGTGGCGCAGACCGTGGTAGGCGGACTTGGCGTCGTGCTCCGCCTTGTCCCACCAGTGGGTGTCGCCGGTCTTGTGCGAGTCGTACGCCGTCGGGTCGCTGCTGGTCGCGAAGGACGGCGCCGAGCCGGTGAAGTCCAGCAGACCGGCCTGAGCTGTGCCACTGGGGTTGGTCGGGTCGTTGGGGTTGTTCGTGGGCAGCGACATGACATGGGCCATAGCGGTGGCGACCTGGTCCGACGCTGCGGTGCCGGCCGTGACCAGGGTGGGCATGAGCGGAGCCGACGGGGCGTAGCTCTGGGTGTTGCCGTCCCAGGTCCCGTTCTGCGCGCCCATGAGCGCGGTGCCGGTCAGCGGCGTGCCGCCGACGCTGTTGAGCGGGCTGGTGCCGGCGAGGAAACCCTGGACGTCGGTGTTCGGCACGATGGTCAGCGGCGGGCCGTTCGGCTTGCCGTCGGCGTCCAGGGGCAGTGCCGTGAGCTGGGCGGTGTCGAGCTCGCTGGTGGGGATGCTCACGCTGAGCTCCCCGCTGGCGGCCTGGGTCAGCGTGACGGGGCTGCTGGGGAGCAGGACGATCGAGGTGTTGTTCTGCCAGATGTCGATGGGCAGGCTGGTGCCGAGCTCGATGGAACCGTTGCCGCTGCCCACGCCGACGCCGTTGGCGTCGTACAGGCCGAGCTCGCAGCGCCAGGAGACGACCTCGAGGCTCGTCGCGGCGTCCTGGTGGACGACGTTCTGGGTCCAGCCCGTGACGGACTTGGTCAGCACGTTCAGCACACCGCCCGGGTCGACGGCGAACAGGGTGGTTTGGTTCGGGTCGGTGGGCACGCTGAACACCGCGGCGAGACCGACGCCGATGGGGATGGCCGAGCCCCATTGCGCGTCGTTGTTCTGGTCGGTGTATTGGGCGGTGGTGCTCAGGGTGTCGTTCGCGTCGAGCAGGTTGACGGTCCACAGCCCGCTGGACTGCCACACGCTGACCGCGTTGTTCCCCACCGTGGACTGGTCGGACAGGATCTGGTCGTTGCCGTTCTCGTCGACGAAGACGGTGCCGGCCGTGATGTTGTTGGCCGGGTCGTTCGTCCACTGCAAGGCGTAGCCGGGCTGCCCGGTGGTGCTGCCCGGCGTGGCCCAGGCCCAGATCAGCTCGGTGACGTCGATGGAACCGATGTCGTCGTTGATGGAGCCGTCGTTGAACTGCGCAGTGGCCTGGTCACTGAAGGGAACCTCCGTGTAGCCGGTCAGGTTGCCGTCCGTGGTCAGCACGAGCGAGTAGCCGACCGGGTTGGCGCTCGCGCTGGTGTCGAAGAGCACGATGTAGTCGGCGGCCGCAGCGGACGTGGAGTCGAGGGTCTGCAGCAGCTGGTAGTTGAAGTCGCCCGAGCTCCAGCCGGGTCCGGTCACCCAGCCGACCAGATACGTCGTCTGGTCTTCCACCGCCGACGCGTAGAAGTACGCGTGACCGGCGGGGTCGATGCCGCCCTTGAGCGCCCCGAAGGTGGCGTCCTCGGGGCTGATGTCGAGGTCGATGTAGCCGAGGTCGTCGTAGCTCGCGCCGTAGCCGGCATCCCACTCCGTGGCCGAGTCGAGCTGGGTGAGCCAGGCAGCACCGGGACTGCTGCTCGGGTCGGTGAGCACCATCAGGTAGACGGTCGAGTCGTCGGCGGCGACCGCGATATCGATCGGATACGGTGCGTACGCGCTGGTGTCGATCTGGGTGAAGCTCCAGCCCGAGGGGACCGACAGGTTGCGCTGCAGATGGCTGACCGAGGCCGGGTTGTCGTTGATGCTTGCGCTGAACACGATCGCCTCGACGACGTTGCCGTTCATCGGGTTGACGAACGGGATGACGCGGTCGCCGTTGCTGATGTCGAGCAGGATCTCGCTGGTCAGGAAGTAGTCCTCGGTCAAGTTGCACGAGGCGCGCACGGTGAACGGGCTCGGGTTGGGTGTCACCGACGTAGCGGGCGCCGGGGCCGGCAGGGTGGTCCCCGTGGCGGCGGCCGCCGGACCTGGAGCCGGCAGGTCGCCTGCCGCCATGGCACCCGGGGTGCCGAGGCCGGGGCCGGCCAGGACGCTGCGACGCCCCACACCGGGCGAGCCGGGCGAGCCGGAGGTCGGCCGGCGTGGATGCCGTCTCGCGAACCCTTCGATGGCGCCCTGGGCCGGGGAGACGGGACCGCTGTCGCTCATCGTGGTGGGGTCCTTTCCGACGGTGCGAGGAAGCTGAGACCCACCGGAGCCGGTCATCGTCCGACAGACGTGAGGGTGGCGAAGGAGTGGTAGCGACCGATGTGCAGACCGAGGAGCTTGACGTGGTCGGGCATCGGGACCCGGCGCGCGCGCAGCACGTCGTCGGTGCCGCCGGTGCCGTGCTGACCCCAGCCGGAGTGACCCCACGCGTAAACCCGGTTCGGCGCCCGCAGATACGAGGTGTCACCACCCGCCAGGACCTGCACCACCCGCCCCCTGAAACCCGGGACGACGACCTTCACCGGCTCCTCGTGGTGACTGGTGTCGCCGGTGCCCAGCTGGCCGAACCTGTTCAGACCCCACGCCAGCACCACCCCCCGCGTGGTCAAGGCCAGCGTGTGATTGTCACCCGCACTCAACGAGCTCACCCGACCCCATGACGGATGCAACGTCAGCGTCTGCGGCATCGCACGCCCGAACGCGTTCACGCCGAAGGTCACCAGCTCGCCATCGGGGGTCACCACCACCAGATGCCGTTGCCCCGCATCCACCAGCTCGGCCCCCGCACCACCCGGCAGGGTCAGCCGGACCGGCGCGGCCACCGTCCCCACCCCGCCGCGAGTCGCCCCCACCCCACCCGACGGGACCGCATCCCCCAACGGAGTGGCATGTCCCCAGGCATACAGCGCGCCGGTCGTACGCACCGCGAACGAGCACGCGTTGCCCGTCGCGATCTTGGTGACCTTGCCGTCGCCGGGCACCTTCACCGAGACCGGGCGCAGACACCGATCCGCCAGCGGCCCCGACCCCACCTGGCCCAGGTCGTTACGGCCCCACCCGTAGACCAGACCGTCCTTGCTCAACGCGACCACATGATCGTCACCCACGGCGATCGCCACGATGTGCGGGTGACCCTGCAGCACCACCTGGTCAGGAGCGAAGCGGTGCCGCGTCGTACCGTCACCCAGCTGACCCCACCGGTTGCCACCCCACGTGAACACCTGCCCGGCATCGGTCAGCGCGACAGTGAAGTCGGTGCCTCCCTGCACGTCGACCGTGCCCGGCGGCAGCCCGACCCGCGTCGGCGACAGCACCCGTGCGGTGTGCCCCGCACCCAACCCGCCGTAGTTGTTGTAGCCCCACCCATACGACTTGCTGGTAGCCTGGCCATGCAGCTTGGCGTCGGTCGGCATGCGTGCTCTCCCTCGTGCGCATTCGCCCGAGTGGAGTCAGCGAGTGACCTCAGTCCTGCTCTCCCTACCGGGGGGGCGCGCCCTGATCGCGATGCTAGCCTTGCCACCCGTCGCGCGACAGGATTGACCTTGCCTTTATCCCGCTCTTTAGGTAATGCGTAGATCTCGGCTCGGGCGATCTTGTTCGGGTGGGCGGGCTTGTTCTGCGGGTGGGGACGTGTGGGACTGGCCGGCGCGGTGGTCGGAGTCTCCGGGTCTGTCTACTGTGGATGGTCTGGGACTGGTGGCGCCACCCGTCGTGGTCGGTGAAGGTGAGCTGGGCGCCGGGGTGGGGTCGTTCGCGGCGCACGATCACCCGCATCCCGGCCGGCCACCCGGCCCCGGTGAGATCGCCGAGCATCCCGGTCAGCTCGGCGACGTCCGCGCCGTCGCGGAGGCTGCCGTCGGCGTCGACCGCCTCGACCCAGGCGGTCTCGGGCAGCGCGAGGATCGCGGCCTGGACGGTGGCGGTCATGGTGAACCCGACGGAGAACCGCAGGTCGACTCTCGCCGCGCTGGGCCCACAGTTGTTCCCGGGCCGTGGCTCGGGCCGCCCGCAACCGGTCCAGCCCGGCCGCGTCGACCTGGTCCAGGACCCGCCATGCAGTCGCCGTGGACGCGACCGGCCCGAAGAGCACCGGTTGGTCCCGCAGCACCGCCAGGTCGCTGATGCACCGCCCGCGATCCGCCAACAACACCGCGATATCGGTCAGGACCCGACCAGGGTCGTGACCCGAGCGGCGTTCCCGCGACCCGGCCAGCGCCTCGCTGAACGCCGCGGTCAACCCGGTCCGGTCGGCCAACCCGGCCAGCAACCGGGACCCGGCGTGTGACACCACCCCGGCCCCGTCCGTAGTCACCCTCATGGGCGGTCGTGCAGTTGTAGGGTGCACCCGCGAAGTGCCTCTCCGTGCGATCCGATCAGAGCCTCAGCAACTCCGATCCAACCGCCCTGAGCAGGCACTTTCGCGCGTCCAGACCCCGTGTCGACGCCCAACCTCAAGTCCCTACTGCAACAGCCGGGTTAGGGATCGCCACGTCCACGGTGCCGGCGCGGGTGTCGAAGTCCCGGCGCCGGTAGCCGTTGCGGGTGTTCGTGCGTTCCGGACTGCGCTCGCCGCAGACCGCGTCGGCCTCCGCGGACATGAGCGTGCGGCCTGAGCCAGCTGCTCAGACAAGAAGCGGACAGGGTCGACACTGCTCGGTGCGGTCATCCGTCGGTCTCCTGAGGACTGTGGAAGGTCTCCAAGATCACGCGATGGGCGCCCCACACGACTACGCCACGCCCGTCACCGGGCGGTCGCACACCACTCTGGTGGACGCCACTGGCGGGACCTCTACGGAGCTCGGCGGGTAACGCACATTTCCCCACGACGAGAGTCGGCCGGCCTCGGTCCTGATACATCCGTCGGTTGCCCATCGGCTTCCCAGCGGTTGCCCACCGCCCGGCTCCACTGTCTCGGCGTGGCCTCGCCATGCCGGTGTCCGTTCGGGGCCGGCTCGCTCCCAACCTTCGGGGGTTGTGAATGAACGCACTCAGATTGCGGCGGTCCGCGGGCCGGCTCGCCGCGCTGGCGGCCTCGCTCGCCGTGATGACCGGCGCGCTGGTCGGCCTGCAGCTGGCCGGGGCAGCGCCGGCGGGCGCTGTGACCGGCATCCACAAGGTGACCGGTACGGCGTCGCCGAGCAACTCACTGCCTGCCAAGACGGCATCGGCGCTCTGTCCGGTCGGCGAGCGGGTGATCGGCGGGGGCGGCTGGGCCTTCCCCAGTACGGCGGACGCCGACCGGGTCGCGCTGACCGAGCTGCGGCCGGTGCACCCGGCCAGCGGCCAGGACTCGTACGTGGTGTCCGCGGCGGAGGTGACGCCGAACATCAGTTCGAACTGGTCCGTACAAGCGTTCGCGATCTGCGCCGGTCCGGTGAGCGGGTTGAACATCGTCAGCAGCGTCTCGAACCCGTTCCGGGAGGTCGACGCCTTCTGCCCGGCCGGGCAGAGCGTGCTCGGCAGCGGTGCCCTGGTGAACAACGCGGGCAACCACACCAGGCTGGTCGAGGCGACCCCGTTCCTGGCCGGCGACCGGGTGCGGGCGGCGGCCCAGGACGACGGGTCCGCGGCGGTCGGTCAGTGGACGGTGACCGCGTACGCGGTCTGCGCACCCACGCCGGCCGGCTACCAGGTGGTCTTCGCGCCGTCGGCGACGAACCAGTCCGAGCCGGAGAAGGTCGCCTTCGTCAGCTGCCCGGCCGGGACGCGGGTGCACGGAGCCGCCGCACTCGTCGCCTCGCCGGCACCAGGAATCGCCCTCCAGGTGGTGTACCCGTTCAACGCCCTCGACAAGGTCGAAGCGTTCGGGGTGGAGACCCAGCCGAACAGCTTCAACTGGGACGTCCGCGCGGTGGCCATCTGCGCGACCTGACCACCGAAGCGACCATCGCCGGCCGGCGCCAGCACGGCGCCGGCCGGCACCCGGCCGTGCGGCGGTCGGTCGGCGAGGTCGTAGGCGGCAGCCGCGTCGGCACCTGCGGCGACGTCGAGACGCGCCCGCAGCAACGGGTTGGTCCTCGCCGCGAACACGAGCTGCTCCACCAGCCACGCCGGGTCCTGACCGAGCAGGAACTCTCCCAGCCGCCGGTCGGACACCAGCTCAGGCCGCGGTCCGCCGATCTCGGCACCATCCGCCAGCCAGGCGACCGCGACGCTTGCAGAAGACACCCTCCGACCCGTACGGACACGCGCACCGTCCGCGCAGACCGGACTCGATGACCTCCAGACGCACCCGGTAGACGTTGGTGCCGTCGACCGTCGCGGACACCGTCGTCCCGTCGACCTCCACCCGGCGCACCCGACCCGCCGCAACGTACGCCTGACCCGTTCGAACGAGCGGCCGGCAGCCAGCATGTGCACCGACCGCTCACTCACCCCACAGGAGCCGCTGACCTGCATATTTTGTATTCATGCAAGTCAGCGAGGTAGCGCGCCGTTGCGCCGGGACGGTGCCGCGTGCCGGTGCCGTACCGGCCCGCCAGCGATGTTCCACCATCCGGTGCTGGCGGTGCGGTGCCCCGCCGCCTGACGGCGTCAGCGCCTCGCCAAGCGAGGTACTGCAGAAGGGTCGTGGACATCCCGCAGTCGTGACATCGATACATCGGCATGCTTCGCTGTCTGGATGGCCCTGTCGCAAGGTGTCAGCGCCGGTACGCATCGGGTCTTCCAGGGGCAGCCGGGAGCGGGTGTCGATCCGGACTCTGCAGCCCCCGACTTCAATGCCACATCAACAGCCCCGGCCCCTCTGGCTCACCATCGACCGCCGTTTGACCGGGATCGGATCGGGGCGGCGCAGGCTCCGCCCATGACCACTTTCCTGAAGGACGAGCTGCTCGACGCGCAGGTGCAGCGGACCCTCGGCACCGCCGGTGCCGGCGGCGCCGACCTGGGCGAGTGCCTGGCCGCCGTCGCTGCGGTGGACGGGACCGACCTGGACTCCTGGCACGCCGCCTGGACCGCGGTGGCCGACCGGCTGCGCCGGCTGGCCGAGGCGGAGGAGGCGGCGGGCAACCGCGAGTCGGCCCGCGGGGCGTACCTGCGGGCGGGCAGCTACTACCGCACCGCCGGGGTGCTGCTTTTCACCGCGCCGGTGGACCCCCGGCTGGCCGAATGCGACGCCCGGCAGCGGGAGATGTTCACCGCGGCGTTCCGGCTGATGGACCTCCCGCCGGAGCGGGTGCGGATCCCGTTCGAGGGCGGCACGCTGCCGGGCTGGTTCTTCCCGGCCGCCGCCGACGGGCAGCCGCGGGCCACGCTGATCCTGACCGGCGGGTACGACGGGCCGTGCGAGGAGCTCTACCTGCTCACCGGGGCCGCGGCGCTGCGCCGCGGCTACCACGTGCTGGCCTTCGACGGTCCGGGGCAGGGCGCCGCCCTGCTCCAGCAGGGGCTGACGATGCGGCCGGACTGGGAAACCGTCGTGGCCGCGGCCGTCGACCACACGGTCGCGCGGCCCGAGGTCGACCCGGAGCGGGTCGCCCTGGTCGGTCTCAGCCTCGGGGCGCACCTCGCCCCCCGGGCGGCGAGCGCCGAGCACCGCCTCGCGGCCCTGGTCGCCGACTGCGGCGCATTCAGCCTGTACGAAGGGTTCCTGGCCCGGATGCCGGCGTCGCTCGCCACCGGCCTGCGGGAGAACAGAGCCTGGGCCCGCCTGGCGGTGCGCGTCGTCACGGCGCGGGTGCTCCGCAAGCCGACGGCCGGCTGGGCGCTGCGCCGCGGCATGCAGGTCCACGGCGTGCGCAGCCCGCTGGCGTACCTGGACGTGCTGCGCGACTACACCCTCGCCGGCCGGGCCGAGCGGATCACCTGCCCGACCTGGGTGTGCAACGCGGAGAACGACGACATCGGCGCCTCGGCGCCGGAGCTGGTCGCCAGGCTCACCTGTCCACACGAGTTCGTGCGCTTCACGGCGGCGGACGGCGCGGGCGACCACTGCGAGGCCGGCGCGCGCAGCCGCTACCACGCCGAGTCCTTCCGCTGGCTGGACGCGCTGCTGCGACCCCGCGAGGACTCGGAACGCATGAAGCCGGCATCGTGAGGACCGACAACCGGTGGCTCGTGCTCGTCGCGATGACGTGCTCGCTGTCCATGATCATGCTCGACCAGACGGTCGTCTCCGTGGCGCTGCCGTCCATGACCAGGGACCTGCCGCTGACGCCGTCCGGGCAGCAGTGGGTCGTCAGCGCGTACGTGCTGGGTATCGCCGCCGTGGTCGCCTTCGGCGCCCGGGCGGCGGCCCGGCTGGGTCCGGTGACGTGCTTCCGGATCGGCGTGGTGGGCTTCTTCGCCGCCTCGGTGGCGTGCGCGCTCGCGCCGCACGGCGGCGCCGGGCAGTCCTGGCTGCTGGCCGCCCGCGCGACCCAGGGGGTCGGCGCGGCGCTGATGATCCCGGTCTCCGGGACGCTGGTGATGAATGCGTTCCCGATCGCCCAGCGGGGCAGGGCGATGGGCCTGTACGCCGGCATCAGCCAGATCTTCCTCGCCCTCGGCCCGCTGATCGGCGGCCTCCTGACCGAGCACGTGTCCTGGCGGGCGGTCTTCTGGCTCAACGTGCCGGTGGGCCTGGCCGCGCTCGTGCTGGTGCACCGGGCGGCCCCGGACAACCGGCGGGACGTCACCGCCCGGGTCCGGCCGGCGCAGCTGGCCCTGCTCGTCGCCGGCATGGCCGCGACCGTGCTGGCCGTCCAGGAATCCAGCCAGTGGGGCTGGACCTCGGTGCGGACGGTCGCCGTGCTCGCCGCCGGCCTGGCGCTGCTCACCCTGTTCGTGTTCACCCAGCTGCGGGACACCGACCCGATCGTGGCGGTGCGGATGCTCGCCGGCCGCGCGTTCGCCGGCAATGTCGGCATCGGCTTCGCCATCCAGTTCGGACTGCTCGCCGTGGTGGTGTTCACCTCCCTCTACAACCAGAACCTGCTGCACTTCAGCCCGGTGGTCGCGGGGGCGTCGGCGCTGGCCGTCGTGCTGCCCATCACGCTGGCCTCCCAGCTCGGCGGGCGGTGGTACGACCGGGCCGGGGTGCGCCCGCCGGTCCTCACCGGACTGGTCCTGTGCCTGCTCGGGATGGTCGCGTGGACCGCGGCCACGCCGCACCTGCAGTACCGGGACCAGGTGCCCGGGATGATCCTCATGGGACTCGGGATCGGGCTCACCATCTCCCCCAACAACACCGACGCGCTGTCCTGCAGCGGCCCGGCCCAGCGGGCGCAGGCCTCCGGCATCCTGCAGACCTTCCGGCAGCTGGGCGGCACGCTCGGGGTCGCCGTCCTGAGCACCGTCGTGCTCGGCTACGAGCACCGGACGCCGGGGGCCGCCGTCACCCCGGCCCAGCACGCCGCCGACGCGATCACCGTCGGCTTCGCCGCGGCCGCGGCGGTGTTCGCCTTGGCGCTCGTCTTCGGCTGGTTCTTCCTGCCGCGCGGCCGGCGGCTCGGTGCGGCCACCGGCCAGGAGCCCGCCGCGGCGCTCGGCTGACCGGTCCGCCCGGGTCGAACGCCGGTTCAACCGGCCCGGGCGGCGTTCCACCGCGGTTGGTCCGGCGACTGCCACGGTCCGACCGACACACCACAGAGGGAGACCGACCATGACGATCGAGGCCACGCCGGCCGGCGGGACCGGCCCGACGCCCCGGCACCGGGCTCCGGCCCGCGCCCTCGCGACGCTCTGCGGCGTCGAGGGCTGGGAACGGTTCTCCTTCTACGGCATGCAGGGCGTCCTGCTGCTCTACCTCTACCACTCGGTGGGCAGCGGCGGGCTCGGACTGAGCCAGTCCACGGCGACCGGGATCGTCGGCGCGTACGGCAGCGCGGTCTACCTGTCCACGATCGCCGGCGCCTGGCTGGCGGACCGGGTGGTCGGCAAGGAGCGGGTGCTGTTCGGCAGCGCCGTCCTGATCATGCTGGGGCACCTCAGCCTGGCCGGGGTGCCGGGCCGGGCCGGTCTCGCGCTGGGGCTGGCGGCGGTCGCCACCGGCAGCGGCGCCCTCAAGGCCAACACCACCGCCGTCATCGGCGGCCTCTACCGCGACGACGACGTCGGCCGGGACGCCGGCTTCGCGCTCTTCTACCTCGGCGTCAACATCGGCTCCCTGTTCGGCCCGCTGCTCACCGGTGTCCTGCAGGTCACCTGGGGCTTCCACGCGGCCTTCGGCGCCGCCGCCGTCGGGATGGCCCTCGGACTGGCCCAGTACACCCGGGGCCGGCGTGCGTTCGCCGCCGCGTTCCGCTCGCCGCCGAACCCGCTGTCCCTCCGCGGCCGGATGGTCATGGCCGGCGCGGCCCTGCTGGGCGTCGCGCTGGTCGCCGAGCTGGTCCGGACGGGCATCCTGACCGCGGCCAACCTCAACGACGTCGTCCTGTGGGTCGTCGTCGGGAGCACGGTCGCCCTGTTCACGGTCTTGCTCGGCAGTCCCAGAGTGACGGCGCGGGAGCGGCGCCGGGTTCGCGGGTTCGTGCCGATGTTCCTGGCCAGCACGGCCTTCTGGGCGCTGTCCCAGCAGCAGTTCACCGTGCTCACCGTGTACGCGGACCAGCAGCTGAACCGGTCCCTGTTCGGCTGGCAGCTGCCGGTCGCCTGGATCCAGTCGATCAACCCGGTGTTCATCGTCGCGCTGTCCGCGGTCTTCGCCGCCGGGTGGACGCGGCTCGGCGACCGGCAGCCCTCCCGGCCGGTCAAGTTCGCGCTGAGCAACCTGATCATGGGCGCCGCGTTCCTGCTGTTCGTCCCACTGGCGAGCACCCGCCCGAACAGCGTCCCGCTGCTGCCGGTGGTCGGGATCCTGCTGCTGTTCAGCGTAGCCGAGCTCCTGCTGTCGCCGGTCGGGCTGTCCGTCGCGACGGCCGCCGCCCCGCGGGCGTACGGGTCGCAGATGGTCGCCCTGTTCTACCTGTCCATCGCGCTCGGCACGTCGCTGTCCGGCGTGCTCGCCGGCGTCTATTCCACCGCCCACCAGATCGGCTACTTCACCGTGCTCGGCCTGTGCTCCGTCCTCATCGGACTCGCCCTGCTCGCCGCCGCCCGCCGGACCACGACCGCGCTGGCCCCGTCCACCCACGACACCGGAGGAACCTGGTCATGACCGCCACCTACACCGTCGGCGATTACCTGCTCGACCGGCTGGCCGAGCTCGGCGTCGACCGCGTCTTCGGGGTCCCGGGGGACTACACGCTCAGCCTGCTCGACCACGTCGTCGCGCACGACCGGCTGTCCTGGACCGGCTGCACCAACGAGCTCAACGCCGGGTACGCGGCCGACGGCTACGGCCGGCTGCGCGGGATCGCGGCGCTGTGTACCACCTTCGGCGTCGGCGAGCTCAGCGCCATCAACGCGGTCGCCGGCAGCTGGGCCGAGTTCGTCCCGGTCGTGCACGTCGTCGGCGCGCCGTCCAGCACCGCACAGGCCGCGCAGCGGGTCGTGCACCACTCGCTCGGCGACGGCGTGTTCACCCATTTCCTCGACATGCACGCGGACATCACCTGCGCCCGGGCGGCGCTCACCGCGGCGACCGCGACCGCGGAGATCGACCGGGTGCTGGCCACGGTCCACGCCCGGCGGCTGCCCGGCTACCTGCTGCTGCCCGTGGACGTCGCGGAGCTGCCGGTCGACCCGCCGGCCGCGCCGCTGCCGGCGCCGGTCCCGGTCACCGACCCGATCGCGCTGAAGGCGTTCACCGAGGCCGCCCGCCGGCTGCTGGCCGGCGCCGAGGACCTCGCGGTGCTGGCGGGCGTGCTGGTGCAGCGGCTCGGCGCGGCCGACCGGCTGGCCGAGCTGCTCGGAGCCGGCAGCGTGCCGTATGCCAGCACGTTGTGGGGCAAGAGCGTCGTGGACGAGAGCGGCCCGGGCTACGCCGGCATCTACGCCGGCGCGGCCAGCGACCCGCGGACCCGGGCCGCCATCGAGGAGGCGCGGGTCCTCGTCGTCGCGGGGGTCGAGTTCACCGACCTCAACAGCGGCTTCTTCACCCAGCGGCTGACCCGGGAGCGGACGGTCGAGCTGGGCCCGGACACCGCCAGCGTCGGCGCCGCCCGCTTCGACCGGGTCGCGCTCCCGGACGCCCTGGAGCGGCTGACCGGGCTCGTCCGGCAGCGGACCCGGCCCGGCGCGGTTCCCGTCGTCCCGGCGGCCGCCCCCACCCCGGCCCCTGTGCCGGTCGGCACCGGCCCGCTGAGCCAGGAGTCGCTGTGGGCCGCGGTCGCGGCCGACATCCGCCCCGGCGACCTCGTCCTGGCCGACCAGGGCACGTCGTTCTACGGCCTGGCCACGCACCGCCTACCACCGGGCGTGACCTTCCTCGGGCAGCCGCTGTGGGCGTCCATCGGCTGGACGCTGCCGGCCCTGCTCGGCGCCGGGCTGGCCGAACCGGGCCGGCGGGCGGTGCTGGTGATCGGCGACGGCGCCGCGCAGATGACGGCGACGGAGCTCTCGTCGGTGCTGCGGCACGGCATTCCGGCGACCGTGGTGGTGGTCGACAACAGCGGCTACACGGTCGAGCGGGCCATCCACGGGCCGGACCAGCCGTACAACGACATCGACGCCTGGGACTGGACCCTGCTGCCCGCGCTGTGCGCGCCGGGTGCCGGCACCCTGGTCCGGCGGGCGGCGACGGAGCGGGAGCTGGTCGAGGCCCTGGCCGACGCGCGGACCGACCCGGGCCGGCCCGCCTTCCTCCAGGCATTGGTGCCGCGGCTGGACGTCCCGCCGCTGCTGACCACCCTGGCCGCGGCGGCCGCGGCCGCCAACGCCGCCCGGCCCGCCGGCTGACCGGCGGGCACGGGCTCAGGTTCCGGGCCGGTGGAGTGGCGGCGACACCCCGGCGTCGATGAGCCGCTGCAGGCCGGACCGGGCCGCCCCGGACGGGTCACCGCTCATCGCCTTCACCGCGGCGCCGGCCGGGCCCGGGGTCGGGACCCGGCGGGACGACGCACGGGTCTGTTGCGTCCAGCGTGCCGGGGCAAGCGTCGGGCGGGGAGAAGCGCAGGTCACATGGCCAGCGCGAGTTTGCTGAAGGCTGCGGCCAGGCGGAGTGGCGGTGGGACGTCGGTGGTGAGGTGCAGCCCGAGCAGCGCCGCGACGTCCTTGACCGTGTAGGTAGCCGGACCGGGCGGCTGACGCAGAGCCCGGATCTGCGAGGGAGTGGTCGGAAGAACCGCCGCCATCGGTGGTGCCTCTCCGTCTACTGTGGACTGGACATCTCCTCGCGGGCAGTACGCCGTCGCCAGCAGCGCCTCCGCCGTGGTTCGCCAACCAGAGCCGGCGTAGCTCCAGGAGCCGACGACCAACGTGGTCTCTTCGACGTGCTCGCGGGTCTCGACCAGCTCGCGCCGGCGCCAGGTCCGCCGGGAGGCCCGCAGCGCGCGGAGGGTGGTCGAGTAGCGGCGGGAGCGGGTGCCGAAGTGGCCGCCGAAGCCGAGCATGTGTGCCCAGCGGCGTAGGCCTCCCCAACCGTCGGCGTCGCCGAGGATCCAACAGGCGTCGACCAGCCGGCGGGCGTGCGTGTGCGGGGTCGGCGTAGTAGTCCACTGTGGACGCTGTGAGCCGCTTGGAGATGTGGCCGGTGTTCTCGGTGGACTTGGTGGCGTACTTGGCGAGGTAGGCGACGACGGCCCGGTCGGTGACGTCGCCGTCTCCGCGTGGCCGCAGCGGCCGGATGTCGAGCTGCTCACCCCAGGCGATCCGCCAGGCGACGGCCGGGGTATTCCAACATCTCGGAGCCGGACCCTGGGTCATCAGGGCAGGCAATGAGATGCGTGCCTCGGGCCGAACCCGCCGCCGCCACGACGATGTCTCGGCGGGCACGCTCACCCCGCAGGAACGTGAGATCGGCCTGATGGCGGCCTCCGGCATGTCCAACAAACAGATCGGCGAGAGCCTGTTCCTGTCTCCGCGAACAGTCGGGACGCACCTCTACCGCGCCTTTCCGAAGCTCGGCATCACGTCGCGAGCAGCGCTGCGCGACGCCTTGACCGAGGCCGCCCAAGGCGACACGTCCTCCGGAGACTAGGTGCGACCTCGCTTCGGACCTCTCTCCCGAGCCCTGTCCTGGAACCGGCCGATCGAGGTCCACCTCGGCCACGCAGAACCGACCATCCCCAACTTTGACCGAGCCGGATCCCTGCCACCTACCTGACGCGGGACACCCCGCATCCCGGGCGCCCACCGACTGTGACGGCACACTGCACAACAAGGGCTGCTCGTCCCGCGCGATCCGAAGTGATGGCGCGCTCCAGCCGCCCGTCACCACGAAGTCCGGGCAGCGGCCCGGGCGGCGGCCCGTGCCCCGCTCACCGGCCCGGGGACGGCCGATCGGTGGTGCCGGCGGGAACGCGGTCACGGTCGAGCCGGGTGAGCAGCCAGGCGGCGAGCACGGTGACCACGAACCCCAGCCCGGCGAGCCAGCCCAGGCCGGGCCGGGCCCGGTCGCCGAGCAGCAGCAGCCCCGCCATCGACGGAGCGACGGTCTCCGCGACGACGACCACAGCGGCCACGGTGGTGACCGGTCCTTCCCGCAGCGCCGATGCAAAGGTGACCAGGCCGATCGCGCCATAGCCGAGCAGGGCCCACAGCAGCGGGTCGGCGAGCAGGTGGAGCAGTCCCTGGGACAGGAACGAGCCGTCTCCTGCCGACAGCAGCCGCGCGGTCAGGGCCACCCCGCCGTACGCGAGTCCGCTGACCGCCGCGAGTGCGGACGCGGACCAGTCCGTCGGTCCGCGCCGGCTGACGAGCCAGGCCAGCACGGTCAGCACGGCCACCCCCGCGCACAGCCCGACCCACAGGCCAGTCGTCTCCGGTCGGGCTGCCTCGGCGGCGGCGCTGCCCGCCACCGCGACCAGCCCGGTGCCCAGCAGCCCGAGCACCGCCCAGCCGCGACGACCCAGCCGGAGGCCGAATACCACGGCGGCGACCACCGCCGTCACGCCGATGCTCGCGGCCACGCCGGCCTGCACGGCGAATACCGGCAGCCGGCGCAACGCGAGCAGCGACAGCAGGAAGCCGGCGCCGTCCAGGGCCGTACCGGCGACGTAGGGCAGCCGGCGGAACAGCCGGACGATGAGGAACGGGTCGGCGCCGGAGCGGCGGTCCTCCTGCCCCGCAGCCACGTCCTGGAACACCGTCGCGGTGCCGTAGCACAGCACGGTGGCCACCAGGGCGACCAAGGCGAGCACCATCAGTCGCTCCGGTCACCGGACCGGGGATCCGCGGCCGCCGGCAGTCCGGACCAGCGCTGAGAGCCGAGCGGGTCCTCGCTCGCCCCGGCCGCGGCCGCCCCGGGGGTCCAGTCCGGCCGCAGCGGCCCGGGCCGGGGAAGCGCCCGCGCCGAGACCACCTTGCGCGCGGGCGCGGGCTTCGACGGCGCCGGACGCCCCCGCATCACGATCCGCTCCACCACCGACAGGCGCCCGGGCGCCGCGAGCGGCCGCTCCCACAGGCTCACCTCGGCCCCGCCGACCGCGGGCAGCACCTCGACCCAGGTGCACGGGTACGCCGGCACGAAGACCGGCGGCAGCGCCAGCCACGTACGCACCGGGATCAGCGCCTGGATCCAGCAGCCGCTGTCCGCGACCACCCGGCCCCGGCCGCCCGGCACCAGGGCGGCCCGGTGGGTGTGCCCGGCCAGCAACACCGACGCGTCCGGGTCGCGGACGGTGAGCAGCTCCCCCATGGCGGCGGCCCGGTTGGCCAGGTCGGTGGCGTCGTCGTCCGGGGTGCCGCCGTAGACCGCGGCCGCATCCCGCAGCGACCGGCCCAGGAATGCGGCCAGCACGACGAACAGGGCCACGTCGACGAGCACGACGGCGAAGAGCCAGACGAACGCCCGGGAGGCCATCCGCGCCACCTCCTCCGACCGGCCGTGCAGGTCGTGCAGGACCAGCGTGACCACCGGCACGTGCAGCAGGATGAACACCCCGACCAGCGGCAGCGCGAACCGGCGCAGCATCCGGCGCAGGAAGCGGTAGAAGAAGTTGGACACCAGCCACACCGGGACCGCGGCCGACGGGCGGACGTTGTCAATCTGGTCCAGCCGGAGGTCGGGACGCTCCGGGGCCATCAGGTCGAAGCGGTTCACCACTTCCTGGACGACGTGGTCGCCGGCCGGGGTGTCCAGCGGGTCGTACGGGTCGGTGTGCCGGTTGTAGACGTCCATCGCGTGCCCGTGCTCGGCCAGCACGGTGACCGTACGGCCGTCGGGGCAGTGCACCTCCACCTGCGCGTGCAGGGCGAACCTGTCGACCCCGAACGCCTCTCCCACCTGACTCCGGGCCTCGGCGTCCCAGGCCAGCGCGGAGTCGTGGTTCCCGACCAGGTAGACGACCGTGCCACCGGTCCGGCCGGCGATCCGGGCCACCGCGGCCGCGACCGCCCGGGCGTCCGCGCCGGCCAGCACGCGGCCGACCGCCTCGACCGGGGTCCCGCCCGCCTGCAGCAGGTCGAGGATGTCCCCGCCGAGCATCAGCAGGACGTCGCCGTCGTGCCGGCCGAGGTCGTCCAGCAGCTCGACCAGCTCGTCGGTCGCGCCGAAGTCGGCCACCGGGCCGCCCCCGGTCAGGTGCACGTCGGAGACGAACACCAGCCGCCCGCTCGGACCGACCTCGAGCGCCACCTCCCGCGGGCACGGGAGGACGTCCCCAGTGGACGCTTTCGGCACGTCAGCGCCCCTCCGGCCGCAGCTGCGGGAAGAGGATGGCCTCCCGAATCGACGGGAGGTCCGCGAGCAGCATGACCAGCCGGTCCACGCCGACGCCGAGGCCGGCGTTGGGCGGCAGCCCCAGCTCCAGCGCCCGCAGGTACGGCTCGTCGACCACCATCGCCTCCTCGTCGCCGCCGGCCTTGGCCAGCGCCTGCTCCTCCATCCGGGCGCGCTGGTCGAGCGGGTCGGTCAGCTCGCTGTAGGCGTTGGCGTACTCGCGGCCGGCGATGACGAGCTCGAACCGCTCGGTGACCGACGGGTCGTCACGGTGCGGGTGGGCCAGCGGCGAGATTTCCTTCGGGTGATTGGTGATCAGCGTGGGCTGCACGATGGTCGCCTCGACCCGCTCGTCGTACAGCTCGTCGACGAGCTTGCCGGCCCCCCAGCCCGGTTCCCAGGCCACCCGCTCCCGGTCGCACAGCTCCCGCAGCTTCTCGACCGGCCAGTCGTAGGACAGGTCGGGGACGCCGAAGTGCTCGGCCACCGCGTCCAGCATGGTGACCTCGCGCCACTCGGCGCCGAGGTCGATCCGCTTGCCCTGGTAGGTCACCACCAGCGGTCCGACCGCGCCCGCCGCCTCCCGGAACAGCTCCTCGCACAGCCGCATCATGTCCCGGTAGTCGGCGAACGCCTCGTTGGACTCCAGCATCGTGAACTCGGGGTTGTGCCGGGTGTCCACGCCCTCGTTGCGGAACATCGGGCCGAGGTCGAAGACCCGGTCCATGCCGCCGACCAGCAGCCGCTTGAGGTAGAGCTCGCTGGCCACCCGCGCGTACAGGTCGATGTCGTACGCGTTGTGGTGGGTGATGAACGGCCGCGCCGTCGCGCCGCCCGCCTGGACCTGCAGGATCGGCGTCTCCACCTCGACGTACTGCCGCGCCGCCATGGAGGCTCGCAGGGTCTCCAGCACGGTCGAGCGGAGCCGGAACTGCCGGTGCGTCGCCGGGTTCATGCTCAGGTCGAGCTCGCGTTGCCGGGACCGCACCTCGACGTCGCCGACACCGCGCCACTTGTCCGGCAGCGGCCGCAGCGACTTGGTGAGCAGCTCGACCGCGGTGGCCTTGACCGACAGCTCGCCGCGCCGGGTCCGGACGACCGTGCCGGCCACCCCGATCCAGTCGCCCGGGTCGAGATCGAGCGCGGCCCGGTAGCGCTGGGTCCCGAGCACGTCGACCGCCAGCATGATCTGCAGCTGGTCGGTGCCGTGCCGGATGGTCCAGAACGTCACCCCGCCGATCGCGTGCCGGAGCATCAGCCGGCCGGCCACCCGCACCTCGTCGTCGGTCTCGTCACCCGCGGACAGCCCGTCCCAGCGCCGCCGGACCTCGGCCAGGGTGGCCGTCCGGGTGAAGCCCACCGGGTACGGGTCCACCCCGGCGTCCCGGAGCCGGGCCAGCTTGAGCCGGCGGGCCCGCTCCAGCCGGCTCGGCGGCTGCCGCTGCTCCCGCGCCGGGGGCGCCGCGGCGGGCCGAACCGTCGCCGGGGCGGTGCCGGCGGGTGCCATCCCGGCGGGTGCCGTCCCGGCGGGTGCCGTCCCGGCCGGCTCGATACCGGCCCCGGCGGTCCCAGCGACGGCGGTCCCGGCAACCGCACCGACGAGGGTGGCCGGAGCCGCGCCCGCCGGCTCCACCGCGCTGCCGGCCCGGGGTGTCCCGGCACTGGACCGGCGCCACGGCAACCGGACCGGGCTCTCCACGAACCCCTCGGCCCGGCCCATCGCGATCGCCACCCGCGGCAGGTCCTCCATCGACTGGATCGCGCAGTACCGCGGCACCCAGTCCGGGCCGAACTTCTGGTTGAACAGGTACAGCGACTCGATCTGGAACCAGCGCGACGCCCGGTGCAGGAACCACGCCTGGGCCCTGGTCCACGGCGAGGCGCCGGTGAGGTCGGCCGCGGTGATCAGCCCGCGCAGGAAGGCGAAGTTCAGCGACAGCCGGCGGACGCCCAGCCCGGGCAGCTGCAGTGCCGCCTCGACGATGAGGAACTCGTTGATCACGCTCGGTGCGGACTTGTCCCGGCGCATGACGTCGAGGCTCGCACCGTCCCGGTCCCAGGGCACGAGGTTGAGGAAGCCCAGCACCGTGTCCTCGGGGCCGCGGGCCAGGACCACGACCGAGTCGCGGTCCCGCGGGTCGAACAACCGGCCCAGCGACATCGAGAACCCGCGCTCGGCGCTGCCGCCCCGCCACCGGTCCGACAGCGCGACGAGCTCGGCGACCGTGCCGGGGTCGAGGTCCCCGGACCGGCGCACCTGGGCCCGCAGCCCGTCCCGGCGGCCACGGTTCCAGCCGCGCTTGGCGTGCTGGCGGCCCTTCGCGTCGATGTCGAAGTCGGTCAGGTCCAGCACCGCCTCGTCACCGAGGTACATCCGGTGCAGCCCCGCCCGCTCGTACGCCTCGACCGCGCTCTCCGAGCAGCCGATCACGGCCGGCACCCGGCCCTGGGCGGCGGACCGCTCGGCGAAGGCGCCGATGGCACCGGGCCAGCTGGCCGGCGGGCCGATCGGGTCGCCGGCCGCCAGCGCCACCGCGCCGGCCACCCCGTACGAGACCATGCCGGCGCCGTCGCGGGCCGAGATCCGGTCGTCGCGGGTGGCGAAGTAGGCCAGCGAGTCCTCGGAGTCGACCAGCTCCTGCGCGCTCGGCCCCGGGTCGCCGGCGACCCCGCGGCGCGGTGCCAGCGCGCGGACCAGGACACCGAGCACGCCGGTCCAGAACAGCGCCGCCACCGACGGCGGGAACACCTCGGCGAACCGGCCGCGCAGCGGCAGGTCGCTGCCCAGCCCGATCGCCATCTTGACCACGTCGCGCAGCACCGACCACAGACCGATCCGGCCGACCAGGCCCGGCTCGTTGGACCAGACGCCCACCACGCCGTACACGGCCGTGATCACGACCACGCCGATCGCCGGGCCGAGCACCCGCCGGCGTTCGCGCGGCCCGAACCCGGCGGTGAAGTACTGGTACTGGCCCAGCAGCCAGCCCGCCAGCACGGCCGTCACCCCGACCTCGACCAGGTCCAGGCCCTTGAGCAGATGGAACACCGCGCTGGCGGCCAGGGCGATGACCGCGGCCGCCCAGGCCACCCGGTTGCGCCGGCGCAGGCCGCCGGCCAGCAGCATCAGGGCGATGCCGAGCGCCGCGACCGCGACGAGCGCCCCGGTGGACAGGATCTCCGGGGTCATGAGCTGCACCGCCCGCAGCCGGCTGCGCTCGGCCGGCAGCGCGGCGGAGACCAGGTTCACCAGGCCGGCCAGGAAGGCGACCGTGCCGGCGATCTGGGCCGTGCGGGCGCCGCGGTCGGCCGCCACCGCCCGGTCCGGGACCACCGGCGGCCCGGCCGGCCCGGTGGTCCCGGTCCCGCCCTCGGTCCCGGCTGCGGCGCCCGGGTCGACATGCAACGCCATCGGTGGTCAGCCCCCGCTTCCGTCGGCGGGGACCTTGACCCGCTGGGAGAAGAAGACGAGCCCGTAGGGCAGGTCCATGGACGCACCCCGCCAGGTGTGGGTCGCACCCGCGACGATCTGCAGGGCGACGTCCTGGGTACGCGGTTTCGTCAGGGCGTAGAGCTGGCGGGCGGTCGCCAGCTGGTGGTCCTCGCTCCCGGCGATGTAGATGATCCCCAGCGGCTGGGTGAAGGTCGTCGTCGGGATGTAGAGGCTCGGCGTGTTGGCCTGCAGCAGCTGCTTGTTGCCGCCGAAGAGGCTGGCGAGCACCGCCCCGGGGTCGCCGTACGGCATCATCGAGACCGAGACCGAGAAGATGTCCTGATTGCGCAGGGCCAGGTTGAGCGCGCCGTAGCCGCCGCTGGACATGCCGCCGATGGCCCGGGCGGACCGGTCGGCGATGGTCCGGTACTTCCCGTCGATCGTCTGCGGCACGGTCTTGGTCAGGTAGGTCTCCAGCTGCGGGCCGCCGACCTGGTTGACCATCTCCGAGTCGTGCACGAAGCCGCCGCTGGCGTCCGGGGCGACCGCGATCATCGGCTGGATCAGCCGGTCGGAGATCAGCTTGTCCAGGATCGGCTGCATGTCGCCGGCCCGGACCCAGTCCACCGACTCGCCGGGGTAGCCGTGCAGCAGGTAGATGACCGGGTAGCGCTTGTTCCGGTTGGTGATCGAGGAGTAGCCGGGCGGCAGGTAGACGTACGCGGGCCCGGGCGGCACGTCCAGCTCCGGCGCCCCGATCGACAGCTGCTCGATCCGGGACCCGCCCCGGAGGTCGTTCCCCACGTCGCCGAACAGCGAGCGGACGGTCGGCACGTAGCCGACGTACGCGTTGGCGGTGGCCGCGCCGGAGAGCACGAGCAGCACGACGAGCAGCAGCGCGGAGCCGGACCGGCGCAGCACCGGGCGGGTCAGCCGGCGGTGGGCCCGGTGCCGGCGGACCCAGCGCCACCCCACCGCGACGATGGTGGCGGCCAGCAGCACCCACAGCGCGCCGGCCAGCCACGGGCTCTCCAGGTAGCCGGTGGTCTGCAGGCCGCTGTTCCAGTCGGCCGCCAGCGTGATGCTGCCGGTGCCGTTGGCCGGCGGGGCGGTCGCGCTCGGGTCGGCGAGGGCGTCGAAGGCGTCGCGCTCCCGGGCCGCCCGCCGGACCCAGTCCAGCACGAGCAGTACGGCTGCGGCCACCGCGAGCACCGCGACCAGATACCGCATCGCCCCCCGGCGTGGCGGCGGTGGCGGGAGCTCCGGCGGCCGGACCAGCGTCTCGGACGTGCTCACGGTCGACCTCCGGTGACGGGGACGGGCGCGCCCGGGTCCGGCTCGGGTTCCGCTTCGGCATCGGCGGCCGGGACCGGTCCGCCCGCCCGCGGCCGGCGCATCCACACGTAGACCGGGATGCCGGCCAGCAGCAGCAGGAAGCCCTTCAGGACGATGTCCGCGCCGGCCCCGGCGATCGCCCACAGCGTGTAGGCGAAGGCCAGCCCGGCGATGATCCCGTCCCGGACCAGCCGGCGCCCGGAGAACCGCTCCCGGTCGACCAGCATCAGCATCAGCTGGGCCGCCGCCGTGTACGTGTACGGCACCAGGATCGACAGCGTGGCCAGCAGGATGATCTGGGTGAACTGGTCGACCAGGCTGGCGGTGTAGTTCATCAGGATCAGCGCGGTCATCAGCACGCTGGAGATGATCAGCCCGGGCACCGGGGCGCCGGAGCGGGACGTGCGGGCGAAGATCGGCGGGAAGAGCCGGTCCCGGGCCGCGGCCAGCGGCACCTGGCCCTGCAGCAGGATCCAGCCGTTCAGCGCGCCGAACGTGCCGATCACCGCGCTGATGGCGACGACGGTGCCGGCCCAGTCGCCGAACATCACCTTGGCCGCGTCCGCGAACGGCGCCGTCGACTTGGCCAGCTCGGCCGCGGGGATCACCCCGAGGACGGCGACCTGGCCGAGGACGAAGATGACGGCGGCGGTGAGCGTGCCGACGATCGTGGCCCGCGGGATGGTCCGCTCCGGGTTCCGGACGTCGCCGGCCGCGACGGTGGCCGACTCCAACCCGACGAAGGCGAAGAGGGTCAGGGTGGCGGCCGCGGTGACCGCGTCGAGGCCGGACTCACCGCTGGCGTTGAACGGCCGGAAGTGGTCGAGGTGCACGAAGGCCAGACCGACGACGGCGATGAACAGCAGCGGCACGAGCTTGATCACGGTCGTGACCACCTGGGTGATCCCGCCGGCCCGGACCCCGACGGCGTTGATCCAGGTGAGCACCCAGATCGCGGCCACCGCGACCAGGGCGGCCAGCAGCCTGTTGCCGGCCAGCGAGGTCCAGAAGTCGTCCAGGTAGCTGACGAACCCGATCGCCAGGGCGGCGTTGCTGGTCCAGGTCGCGATCCAGTAGCCCCAGGCGGTCTGGAAGCCGATGAAGTCCCCGAACGCCCGGCGGCTGAAGGTGTAGGGGCCGCCGGTCTGCGGGTACACCCGGCCGAGGTTGGCGAAGACCAGCGCCAGCAGCACCGCCCCGATCGCCGTCACCACCCAGCCGAGGATGCTCAGGCCGCCGTACTTGGCCAGCGAGCTGGGCAGCAGGTAGTCACCGGAACCGACCATGTTGCCGACCACCAGAGCGGTAGTCATGGCCAGACCAAGGCTCCTCGTACGGCTCCCGACCCTGCCGTCCGCCACCAGTCCCCCGTCCGGACCCGTCCTCCGCCGACCCTCCCCGAGGTCGGTAGCCCGGCCGGTGCCCCCACGAGGCGTCCCTGCGATATGGCCACCGCCGGGCCCGACGCTGAAGCACCAGCGCAACTGCAGCGCAACTATGGCGGCGAATCAGGCCAATCCGGTTGTGACCACCTGATCACGCTGCGAGTATGCGACAAAGGGCAAGCTTCGGAAGCGGTGGCCATGGACGTGCGGGTGGCGCTCGCCGGTCGGATGCACGTCGACGCCTGGGGACGAACGCTTGATGAGGACGCGTTGGGCGGCCGACGCGGGCGGGTGCTGTTCGCCTACCTCGTCGTCGAGCGGGATCGGATCATCACCCGGGAGGAGCTGGCCGGCGTCCTGTGGGGCGACGATCTGCCGTCGAGCTGGCAGCCGGCGCTGCGGGTGGTGATCAGCCTCATCCGGACCGCGTTGACCGCGACCGGGCTGCCGGGCGCCGAGACACTGACCGGCCGGGCCGGGAGCTACCAGCTGGTGCTGCCGCCGGGGACGGTCGTCGACGTGGAGGCGGCCGAGAACGACGTGGCCGCGGGTCGTCGGCTGCTGGCCGCCGGCGACCCGGTGGCGGCGGGGGCGCGGGCCGAGACCGCTCGGGCGGTGGCCGCCCGGTCCTTCCTGCCCGGTCAGGAGGCGGTGTGGATCGACCGGCTGCGGGGGCGATTCACCCGGGTCCACGTGGCCGCGCTGGAGGTGGCCAGCGACAGCCTGGTGGCCGTCGGCGAGGCGGCCCGGGCCGTCCTCCCGGCCGAGTACGCCGTCGCACTGGAGCCGTTCCACGACTCCGCCCACCTCAGGCTGGTCCGCGCGCACGCCGCCGCCGGCGACCGCGGGGAGGCACTGCGGGCGTACGGCCGGTTCCGCGTGCTGCTCGCCGACGAGCTCGGCGTCGACCCCTCGCCGGAGCTGGAAGCGGCGTACCTGGAGCTGCTGCGCCCGAACGGCTCCGCCGGGGACACCCAGGCCTCCGGGCCGCCCGGCGCCCGGGTGGCGACCGACCCGTGACGGGGCCGCGCGACCCGTCCGGCCCGGCGCGAGCCGGTCCCGGCGCGGTCAGGCCGGCGGCACCGGCCGCCGGGCCAGCGCCACGGCGATCGTGGGGAAGAGGAGCACCGAGATCGCGCCGGCGCCGACGAGCGCGGCCGCGTTGTCCGACCGGACCGTGCCGTTGCGCAGCCCGATCGTCGCCAGCGCGACCAGCAGCGGCAGCGAGGTCGCGGTGACCAGGGTCATCTGGACCCGCTCCCGGCGCGGCAGCTCGGTGCGGTAGACGAGCATCGACGGCAGCCCGCGCACCGCCAGCAGCAGCAGGACGAACACCACCACCCGCGCCGGCGCGGCCGCGATCGCCCGCAGGTCGAGGGTCATCCCGGAGGAGATGAAGAAGATCGGGATGAAGAAGCCGTAGCCCAGCGCGTCCAGCTTGTCGGCCAGCGCCGGGGCGTCGGCGGGTGCCCACCGCCGCAGCACTATCCCGGCCATGAAGGCGCCGAGGACGGCGTCCAGCCCGGCGTCGGTCGCCACGACGAGCAGGAGCAGCAGCAGGACCATCGTCCACCGCAACAGGGTCTGCGAGGTGGCGTGCTGGCCGGCGGCGATGATCCCGCCCAGCCGGTTGCCGCGGACCACCCGCGGGAGCAGGGAGAGCAGCATCCCGAGCACACCCAACCCGGTCAGTGACAGCAGGGCGGTGAACTCGGTGCTCGCGCCGAGGAACACGGCGATCGCGATGACGGGGAACAGTTCGCCGACCGCGCCGGCCGCGACCACGTTGCGGCCGAACGGGCCGTCCAGGAGGCCGTGGTCGCGCAGGATCGGCAGCAGCGTGCCGAGCGCGGTGGTGGCGAGGGCGAGCGACAGCGGCACCACCGCCTGGACCTCACCGACGAACTTCAGCACGCCGATCAGGCCGGCGGCGAGCACGACACTGACCAGCCACCCGGCGATCGCCAGCCGGCCCCGGCGCTCCCGGAACAGCCGCAGGTCCAGCTCGTAGCCGGTGAGCAGGAAGAGGAAGCCGAGGCCCAGGTTGGACAGCAGATCGATGCTGCCCGGATCCCCCACCCCGAGCGCCTGGGGCCCGATGACGGCGCCGCCGGCCAGCAGCACCACCACCTGGGGCAGCCGCGGGCCGGGCAGCAGATCGACCAGCAGCGGGGCGATCGCCGCCACCAGCGCGACGGCGAAGAGGGTGTCCAGGGCGGCCCTCACCCGCGGGCCACCCCCCTCGGGGCCAGCGTCCGGCCGTCCCCGGCGCCGACCGGCCACTGCGGCGCGGAGCGCACCGGTCAGTAGCCGGACGGCGGCTCGTCCAGGACCCGGGCGGCGCTGTGACTCACCCCCGCCATGATCATGCCGATGCAGGCGCCGATCGCGAGGTTGAGCGCGCCGGTGGCGGTCGCCAGCGCGGCGAGGAACGACCCGGCTGCGTTCGCGGGCGCGTTCCGGTGGCCGCGACCGCGGTCCGGGAGATCCGGCGCGCCGTACACCATTCCGACCACCCATCCGGAATCCGGCCAGCGGCCGTGAGACGACACCGTTGCCCTATGTCGTGGACGATACGCGCTTCCGGCCCGCCGCCAGCGCCATTCCGCGATCGGGGTGCGGCCGGGACGGCGTCCATCCGCACCCCCCTGCTGATCACCGACCCGGACGCCGAGCAGTTCTGGCCCGGCCGGTCCCGGCAGCTCGCCGCGATGGTCCCCGGCCGGGCCGCCTTGGTCCGCTTCATCGCGGCCGAGACGTGGCCCACCTCTGCCGGCCGACCGGCCAGCTGCTCACCGAGAACCGGATGTTCGACCGGCTGGAGACCGTCCTCGCGGCGCCGCCGGGGCGGTAGCACTCAAGCGGCCATCGCGCGCCCGCGGTCGCGGCCGACGAGCTCGGCGACCGCGTCCCGAGCGGACCCGATCGCGCCGTCGATCCACGCCGGGTTCCCGGAGCAGTGCTCGCCGGCGAAGAAGAGGCCGCGCTCCGGCTGGGCCGCACGGCTGCGCTCCTCCTCCGCCGACGCGGCGTCCTGTCCCCAGCGGACGGTGCAGCCGCCGCCGGTCCAGCGGTGCTGGTCCCAGGCGACGCTCGCGGCGCCGAGGACCATGCCGGGCCGGCGCAGCTCCGGATGGATCTCGGCGAGCTCGCCGAGGACCGCCGCGTGCCTCGCGGCGGCGGGCATCCGGCCGAGGGCCTCGGCCTCGTCGCCGAGCGTGTAGCTGGCCAGCAGCACGGCGCCGAGCGCGGGGTCGCCGTCGACCGCCGGGTAGTAGGTCTGCCGCAGCAGCCCGCCGGTGCTGGCGGCAGCGTCGGTGATGCCGGCCCCGGACCAGAAGGCCTCCCGGCAGTGGAAGGCGACCTTGGTCGCGGAGACGTACCGGACCTGCTGGATGACGTCCCGCTTGTCCGCGCTGACGCCGGTGAGCTGCACCCGGCGCAGCACCGGGAACGGGATCGTGCAGACCACGTACCGGCTGCGCCGCAGGACCGTCCGGTCGTGCCGGCGGACCTGCAGCAGCACCTCGTCGGGACGCACCTGGATGCCGACGACCTCGCGGCCGGTCAGGACAGGGCCCTGGATGCGGCGGGCCAGGCGCTCGACCAGCCGGCTGGTGCCGCCGCGGATGCGCAGCAGGCCGTCGCCGGTCTCGGTGAGCAGGTCGTCGAGGAAGCCGCGCAGGTCCCCGCTGCAGGCGGCGCGTACCTGGGGGTGCGCGGTGAAGAACGCCCGGAGGTCCGGCTGGCCGGTGGCGGTCAGATGGGCCTGCAGGTCGAGCCGGTCGAGGCGGTCGAGCAGGACCGAGCGGGCGTCGTGGCGCACCTGGCGCCGGACCGAAAGCGGGGCGACGGCGTCGGCCAGCCCGACCAGCTCGGCGGCGAAGCGGAGCGTCCGGTCCCGGTAGCGACCGGCGGGCAGGCCGGCCCGGAGCTCGCGGAGCGCCGCCGCCACCGGATCGGCTTCCGGCCCGGTGCCGGGGCCGGCTCCGGGCCGGAGGCCGGGGAAGGTGCGCAGCTGGCCGGCCAGCCCGGTCAGGGCCACGTAATCGAGCGTGTGGCGGTGCCCGGCGGGGATCCGCATGGCCCCCAGCTCGGCGACGGGGCCCAGGAGGTCGGGACCAAAGCGGTGACTGTGGATCCGGCCGCCGAGGCGGTCGCTGCCCTCCAGGACCTCGACCCGGTAACCGAGCTGCTCGAGCTCGAAGGCCGCGGCGAGGCCGGCGACGCCGGCCCCCAGTACGGTGACGGTGCGGTCGGAACCACGGCTGTCGCCGGTCGTCACTTCTCCTGGACGGGTACGAATCATGTCCCGGAGGGTGGCGGCACCGGCTCCAACGGCGGTCAAAGCGGCTTTCACCGCGGGGAGTGCGGCGAGACCGGGCGCCGCTACAGGGCGGACGCCATCGGGACGACGGTGGCGGCGTAGCGAGCTTCTCAACCGCCGGCGCTGGCACGGTGGCGAACGACGCGCTCCCGCCGAGCATCACCGTGCCCGACGGCGACGGCGACGCTGTCCGGCCACGTCCGTACGTGGGCCGAACACGCCGCCGTGGTGGACGCGGCATGGCGGGCCGTCGGCGTCTACGACATCAGCGACTACCCCGCCATCACCGGCTGATCGCCGTACCAACCCATTCCGGAGACCGCCGGGCGAGGTGCAGATCCGCACCGACCTCGACGGCCCCGGGCGGACCCGGCCTGGGCCCGTCGTCGCGGGTGACCGTCACGGCAAGCACCCGTCATCCGGTTCGGCGACGCCGTCCAGTGTGAGCCGGCGGATCTCGAGCAGTTCGAGGCCGAGCGCCTCCAGCTGAGCGACGACGCCGTAGAGCGCCGACTGGTCCAGCAGACCAACGAGCACCGTGCGCGGGCCTCGACACTGCGCCACCATCGCCGGGAAGGCGGACAGAGCCGTGACACCGAGATGGCCGTTGACCTCGACGGCGTACCGGGCCTGCCCTGGGTCCATGCGGGGATGGTCGAGCGCCGGCAGGTGAATCCTCATCACCAGGATCCGGTGAGGACAGCTCAGCGGGCCCGGCCGGCCCCGAGCAACCCCAGCTGCCGAGCCCGCTCCACCGCCGCCGAGCGGTCGCGGGCCTGGAGCTTGGCGTAGATGTTGCGGACGTGGGTGTTGACCGTGTTCACCGAGACGGACAGTTCGCCGGCGATCTCTGGTCTGGACAGGTTCGTCGGGAGATAGCGCAGCACCTTCAGCTCGGTCGGGCTGAGTCCATCCACCGCCGAGGAAGGGTGGTCCTCGGCCGGCAGGGATGCGCCGTGCGCGGCGTCGAGGATGTCGCGCAGCAGCGCGGCATGGGCGGTCTCGTGCCGCGGCAGGCTCTCGAGGAGCTCGGCGGCGCCGGTCATCACGAACGGCAGGACCACCCGGTCAGGCTCCGCCAGGGAGAGCGCGGATTCGGCGGCCTGGTTCGCCGCACGCTGGTTCCCGAGCTGCCGGTGCGCCCGCCCGCCGAGCAGGTGCGCCTCGACGATCGTGATGTATCCGGTGACCGGCGCCCGGCCCTCGATCACGTCGCGGACAACGGCGAGAGCGGCCGCCGGATCGCCGTCGGCCAAGGAGATCGCCGCCCGGGCATTCCGGACCTCTCCGGAGCTCGCGCGCTCGTCGTCGAGCGTTGTCAGCGCGGCGCGCGCTTCGCCGGTCAGGCCGAGGCGCGCCTGCGTGGCCAGCAGCCAGCCGGTCACCTGGCTGGCCAGGGCGTGCGATCCCACCAGCTGCGACCGCAGGCGTTCGGCCGCACCGAACTCCTCGAGCGCCTCGGGGAGCCGGCCGCGGCCGGACCGCACCATCCCGGTCCCGATGTGCAGCAGCAGGCTGATGCCCGGACCGGTGTCCGATCCGAGGGCCTGCGCGGTGTGCTGAAGCCACCGCTCGCCGTCGTCGAAATCACCCATCCACGTGGCGACGCCGGCCAGCGTGAGCAGCGCGGGGGCGAGGATGGTCTCCGCGCCCCAGCCGTAGCGCTCGGCAAGGGCCAGCGCCTCCTGGCACCGTCGCCGGGTGGTCGCGAACGAGCGGATCTTCGACGCGAAGCCGAGCTGCGCGAGGCAGGCGACCTCGATGTACGGCCTGCCGTTCTCCCGCGCGAGGGCCGCACCCTCGAGGAGGTGGCGTTCAGCGTCCGGTGTCGCCAGCGACCAGGCCTCGATGGTCCCCAGATTCATCAGCGCGACGGCCCGCAGGTCGCTGTCGCGCCCGATGTCCTCCTCGGGCTGCCCGGTCACCGGCGAGGTCAGGAACTCGACCTGCTCCAGGACGCCGGCGACCGACCCGCGCCGCCGGGCCAGGGACAGCTTCAGCGACGCGACGGCGACCCGCAGACGGCGCCGGCGATCGGGTGGCGTCGTCTCGATGTGAGCCTCGGCGACCGTGAGGTAGCCGGCCGCCTTGTCCAGCCGTCCGAGTGCGACATCGATCGTGGCATGGGCCACGGCCAGTTCGGAGGAGTCCGTCCACGCATCCGGCGGAAAGGCCTCCAGCAGCGCCTGAATGGTCTGGGCCTGCCCGTCCAGGGTGAGGCCGAACGAATGATCGGCGAGCAGCCGGGCTGCGGTGGACCAGTCGCCGGCCGCCTGGCTGTGCTGGATCGCGTCCACGACCCGGCCGTGCTCGGAGAACCATCCGGCGGCCCGCCGGTGCAGCGTCGGCACCTCTTCGGGCAAGGTGCGGCGGAGCTCGAGCCGGAGGAAGTCGCCGACAAGGTGGTGGTAGCGGAACCAGGTGCGGTCCGGGTCGAGGGAGACGACGAACGCGTTAGCCTCCTCCAGGTTCAGCAGGATCCGCTCGTTCCCGGGGCGACCGGTCAGCAGGTCGGCCAGCTCGCCGTTGACCCGATCCAGCAGCGAGGTCCGCAGCAGGAGCCGCTGCACCTCGTACGACTGGCGTTCCAGCATCTCGGCGAGCAGGTACTCGGCGACCGTGCGGTCGGTGCCGGAGAACGCCGCGACGAAACGCTCGGGGTCGGGATGGCCGAGCAGTGAGATCACGGCGAGCCGGAGTCCCGCGGCCCACCCCTCCGTTCGCTGTTGCAGGTCGGCGATGCCGGCCTCGGACAGCCGGATCCCGGCGGCGTCCAGCAGCCGACGCGTCTCGGGTTCGGTGAAGCGCAGATCCGCGGCCCGGACCTCGGCCAGCTCGCCCGCGAGGCGAAGCCGATGCAGGCCCAGTCGCAGATCCCGCCGGGTGGCCAGGATCGCGTGAACGCCAGGCGGAAGGGTGGTCAGCAGCCCCGAGAGCTGCGCGAGTGCCTCCGGCGAGTTGAGCTCGTGCAGATCGTCGATGACCAGCGTGACACCGCCGGCGTCGGCGAGTTCCGAGCACACCCGGTCGACCATCGCGCGCGCGTTGAACTCGGGCGTCGCCACGGGCGGTTCCGCGCGGCCGGTCGGGGCCGCGGCCCGCCGGACCGCCCCGAGCACGGCCACCCAGAACGCCTGCGCGTCGTGCTCGTCGCGGTTCACCTGAACAACGGCGAGCGAGCCCCGGCGGTCGGCCCAGGCGCGCAGCAGGGACGTCTTCCCGCTCCCGGCCGGAGCCGAGATGACCGTCACCTTGCTCGCCGCCGCCCGATCGAGGGCCGCGAGAAGATCCTCCCGGTCGATCAGACCGGTCGTCGCTGGAGCCACCATCACGGGGGGCCTGCCTCGGGTACGCCTGCTCGGTATCCGTGTGGCGTGCTGCGCCCGACGGCCCAGCCGAAGCGCCGCCCCCTCCGTACCAGCCGCTGCGCACAGTGTCAACGACACATCGTCGAGCGCCCCGCGCCGGCGCCCGACCGACGAATCACCGGGATCCGGTGACGTTGGCTCACCATCCCCGGGCCGAGCCTGGCTCCCGTCGCGAAAGGACATACGCCCGCAGGACGGGCCCGGCCTCCCAGGGAGACACACAGTGACATCAGCACCCACGCCGCTGCCCGACTACGCGCCGATCCCGCCGTCGGCACTCGGCCCCGCGCTCAACGCCCAGGGCTTCTACGTCGGACGGGTGGAGCGGAACCTCTACTGGGTCACCGACGGCGTGTACACATCGGCGTTCCTCACCACCGCCGACGGCGTCGTCCTGCTCGACGCGCCGGCCACCATCGGGCACAACCTGCAGCGGGCCGTGGACCAGGTCGCCGCCGAGAACGGGGTGTCCAACCGGGTCACCCACCTCGTGTACTCCCACCACCACGCCGACCACCTCGGCGCCTCGGCGCTGTTCGGCCGGGACGTAGTGCGCATCGGCCACACCGAGACCCGGCGGCTGCTGCTGGGCTACGACGACCCGACCCGGCCGGCGCCGGAGGTCACCTTCGGCGACCACTACAGCCTCCAGGTCGGCGGCGAGCGGATCGAACTGGCCTGGCGCGGCACCAACCACGCCGCCGACAACCTTTTCATCCACCTGCCCGACCACGACACGCTGATGCTGGTCGACGTCGTGCTCCCGGGCTGGGCCCCGATCTACAACATCAACGTCTCCACCGACATCCCCGGCTTCGTGGACGCCCCGGACGTCGCCCTGTCCTACCCCTGGCGGCACTACATCGGCGGCCACATGGGCCGACTCGGCACCCGCGACGACGTCGTCGTGCACCGGCAGTACTTCGCCGACATGACCGAGAGCGTGCGCGACGCCCTGGCCACGGTCGACCCGACGCCGTTCTTCGTGAGGTACGGAACGAACAGCTGGGCCGGGGTGAAGACCTACCTCGACACCGTGACCGAGCAGGCCGCCGCCCCGGTCATCCAGAAGTACACCGGGGTACTGGCCGCCGCCGACGTCTTCACCGCCAGCAACACCCTCGCCCTCCTCGAGTCGATGCGTCTCGATCTCGGCGCCGGCATCCAGATCCACCCCTGAGTCCGGGATCGATCCCAGGTCGGACCCTCCGGGGGATGCGGCCAGCCTGACGGTGAGCCGCCGTTCCTCACCCGGAAGGGTCGGGATCGGCCCTGTCGCTGCGACCTGGATGGGTGCGATACCCAGGCAGCTGGGCGTTCCCGGCTTTGGCCTCGGCCCTCCTGCTCCGGGACACAGGCACGTCGATCGTCTGAGCGCCCGGCCAGAGATGTCAGCAGTGGATCGACAGGGGCGCGCCCGCCCGGGCCGCCGCCACACCAATCCAACCGAAGGGAGTTCCTCCGTGAGCGCCGAGCAGCGAGAGATCCTCGATGGGATCCTGCGGCAGTCAGCCTTCCCCGCCGACATCGACGTGAGCGAGCAGCGCCGGCTGCTCCGAGAGCTGACATCGGCGCAGCCGCTGCCCGCCGACGTGACCGTGACCGCAGCCGCACTGGGCGGCGTCCCGACGGCCGAGATCACCGTGGACAGGATCGAGCCTCGCCACGTTGTTCTGTTCTTCCATGGCGGCGTGTACGTACTGGGGGACGCCTTCGCCGCCGCTGACCTGGCCTCGCAGATCGGCCGCAGGACGCACGCCAAGGTCATCTCCGTCGACTACCGGCTCGCCCCCGAGCATCCGTATCCGGCGGCGGTCGACGACGCTCTTGCCGCCTACGAGGCCCTCCTCCGAAACGGCACAGCCCCTGCGGACATCGCCTTCGCGGGAGAGTCCGCCGGCGGCGGGCTCGCCGTCGCCACCCTGGTCAACGCCCGCGATCACGGGCTGCCCCTGCCAGCCGCGGCCTTCGTCATGTCACCGTATGCCGACCTCACCCTGGCCGGGACGACCATGGAGACCAAGCGCGAGGTCGACCTGCTGATGAGCCGAAAGAACCTCCAGTCCCGAGTCGCCGACTACACGGCCGGACAAGACGCCGCTCTTGGCCTCATCAGTCCGATATTCGCCGATCTGTCCGGCCTGCCGCCCCTGATCATCCAGGTCGGAACTCACGAGGTTCTCCTCGACGACGCCGTCCGCCTCGCGCGACAGGCCGCCATCGCCGACGTCGAGGTCACCCTCGACATCACCCCTGGGGTGCCGCACGTCTTCCAAACCTTCTATCCGATCCTCGACGAAGCGGCCGCGGCGCTGGACAGAGCCGGACAACTCCTGTCGGCGCATCTCGCCAGCACAGAACGCGTCAACGCCTAGCGAACGACAGGAGCTCTGCCTGGCCGTCGGCGACGACGACCTGGCCAAGGAGATGCTGACCGCCTGACGGTGACGCCGCCGTCCTTCAGATACCGGTCTCCAGGGCGGCCCGTCGCAGCGTCCCGACGGCGATTGCGACCGTTCGGGGCGAGATTGGAATCGTCCGGAAGACCCGGCGCGGACGGCTCCGAATACCACGGCTTAGGAAATGCTCCATGTCGCTCTGCAGAGCGGGCGCGAGCTGGCCACCGACCTTGTGGCTGTACGACAGGAACGCGTCGTACTGGCCGGTCCGACGCGGGATTCGCGGGGATCGTCCATCCGCCGGTTCCTTCTGATCGTGGACACTGAACTGTCGCTGCGTAGCCTCGGAGACCCGTCGCCGCGGATCGTTTCACGAGATCGATCCGAGACGAGCGACACCGCGAAGTGCCTCTCGACACCACCCCGGAAATCCGGTGCTCTCCTCTGCGCGCCTTCCACCAGATGTACTGCCCGGGGACGCTGGTTGTGTGACGACACGGTCTGAACGATCTTGATGTGGTGAGGACCTCCTGGCGCGGCGTGGAGTTGTATCCGGACTCGCAGGCGTTCATCGAGTCCTGGTTCGGCCAATTCAAGAACGCTGCGCCTGGCGCGCCGAGTGGGAATCCATCGACCAAGCCAGACGGGAGATCGACACCTACGTCGAGGGCCACCACGACCGTCCCCACTCCGGCCTCGGCTACCGCACTCCGGCCGAGGTCGCCACCACCTGGCAAGGTCCGCAGGAACTCCAATCCCGAGCGACCTGACCCGTCAACGCGACGGCGTCCACGTCACCATGCGACCGATGCACGCCCCACTCCAGGTCGATTCACGAGTCTCGTCATTGTGGCCGTTTGCGAAGCAGTGCATGATAAGCCGCGATTGGCGATTTGGGTGCTCGTGAGGTCGGGGTGAGGATCATGTTCGACGAGGGACGGGTGCTTCTGCGGGAAGGCACCCGCTACTGGTGGGTCCTGGTGGTGTCCGGGATCGCCTGGCTGGTTATCGCCTGGGTGGTGCTGCGAGCGAACGTCACGTCGCTGGCCACGGTGGGCGTCCTGCTCGGCGTCCTGTTCATCGTCGCCGGCGTGAACGAGGTGTTCTTCGCCGGCGCGGTCACGAGCGCCTGGAAGATCCTGCACTATGCGATGGCGGCGATCTTCCTGCTCGGCGGCCTGTGGGCGTTCATCCGCCCGATCAACACGTTCTTCGCGCTGGCGTCCGTGCTCGGGCTGATCCTCATCTTCTCGGGTGCCTTCGAGATCGTCCGTGCAGTCGCCTCCCGGGAGGAGAACCGATACTGGTGGCTCGGCCTGATCACCGGCATCCTGCTGATCCTGCTCGCCTTCTGGGTGTCCAGCTCCGATCGCGTCTTCGACCTGGCCAACCGTGCGTTCCTGATCTTGTTCTGGGTCGGCTTCATGGCCCTGATCCGCGGGTTCACCCAGATCATGCTGGCCTTCTCAGTACGCCGCGCCGGACGGGAGCTGGACGCCGAGGCCCGTTCGCTCCAGTGACCTCGCACTCGACGTCCCAGCCCATCTGCGCATCGCGACCGCCTTCACCGAGCTCGCGGCCGCGGTGTAAGCGCGTCGCCCACCGGGCCGGCCTCGCCCAGTCCGCCTAACGCAACAGCGCTTGTCTGAGTGGACCGTCGCTAGTCACCGTCGCGGCCACTATGAACTCGCCACGACGTCACACCATCGCTCCGGCTGACGGCAGCATTCACCGAACTCGCCCTGACCACATGTTCCGCGGTCTATGTGCCCATGGCATTCCGCCAAGGGCGATGGGTGCCGGGTTGCCTTCGGCCGGCACGGTCGCGGACGCCGGACTGTCACCGTCGCTCCCGCCTTGTCTTGGCGAGCTCAGCCAGTGTCTGTCCGCGGGGAGATCGGAAGTTCCGGGTGGTCCGGTGTGACGCCCCACGGAGCAACGCGGGCCACTCCCTCGGCGGTACGGGAGGCTCGGCCGGGCTGGCATGCTGGGTCAACGCTGTTGACCCTCGGTGTGGAGGCTGACGTGCGGATGCGAATCGCCGTCGTGGTGAGTTCCGTGGCGCTGGTGGTCGGCGCCGGGCTCGCCGGCAGTCCGGCGTACGGGTCACCCGGGTCCCGCACGACGGTGGAGCACGTCGGCCAGATCGCCCGGCAGGACATCGCGCCGCAGCCCGGCTCCGAGCCCGACACGCTCGTCGAGCCGGACGTGGCGGTGTCACCGCGCGACCCCAGGATCGCGGTCGCGGTCGCCCACGACGGTCGCTTCCCGGACGGCGGCGCGGTGGACATCTCCTACGCCTGGACGCACGACGGCGGCCGGAGCTGGCATCACGCGCCGATGCCGTTCCTGACCAAGGCGCTCGGCGGCACCTGGGACCGGGTCTCGGACCCGGTCGCCGCGTTCGGCCCGGACGGGACCGTCTACGTCTCGACCCTGCTGTTCATGGTGGATAGTTGTCCGACCGCCGTGGGTGTGTCCCGCTCGACCGACGGGGGCCGGACGTTCGGTCGGCCCGTGCTCGCTCACTTCTCCGCCAGCTGCGCCGTGTCGGACGACAAGAACTGGCTGGTCGTCGACACGTCGCCGCGCAGCCCGCACCGGGGCCGGCTCTACCAGTTCTGGACGCCATTCCTGGGTGACGAGGCGGGCAACGCGTTCGCGTCGCCGCAGGTGCTGCGCTGGTCCGACGACCGGGGCCGGCACTGGAGCCGGACGGTGAACGTCTCCGCCACCGACGTGTTCACCCAGGACTCCCAGCCGATGATCCAGCCCGATGGCACCATCACCGACGCCTACCTCAACTTCGGCGCGGACAGCGGGCGGGAGGGTCCGGAGGCCCGCGAGACCGGTGCCGAGACCGAGGTGCAGCGCCCGGACGCGGCGGCGGCACCCGTAGGCGACCTGATGGCGGCCAGAACGTCACACGACGGCGGCGCCACCTGGAGCCCGGAGGTCACCATCACCCACGACGCCGGGGAGGGGCCGGCCGGGATCCGCTGCTGCCTGCCCTCGGCGACCGCCGATCCGCGGACCGGGCGGCTCTACGCGACGTGGGACTCCGCCTCTCCCGACACGGTCGCGCTGTCCACATCCCGCGACGGGCGGCACTGGTCGGC